>NZ_CAKKMM010000004.1:0-40395 GCF_918698205.1 Microbacterium sp. Bi128
GTTGGCGGCGGGGTCCATCATGTTCGACGACGCAGAGGGCGACGCGGCCATCGAGGGAGCCGAGGACTCCTCGGTCATGGAGCCACCCGAGGTGGTGCCACCCGAACATGCGGTGAGAGCGAAGGCCGAACCCAGAACGAGGGCGAGACCGGCGACGACAGGCTTCTTCTTGATGAGCATGACATTCCTCCGAAATCGTTCGGACCGCGGCTGCGACCCGTTTAGGACACCCCGGTGCGGGGGCGGTTCGCCGTGTTGCGGCGTACACAGGGTCTTCGGGACCCCGCGCCGTTCGGATTGCGAGTCGTCGCGAGATAGCGGCGGATCCGCACGCTTCGACGAAGGAAAAGCCTGGTCAGAGGCTTGTAAATATTCTTCAGAATGTTCTCCGGATGCCGTTCCGCGTCGCCGGGGCGCCCACCGCGGGGCCGGCCGATCACGGTTCTGTACCTCATGCGCGCCACGCGCGCACGGGGAAGGGAAGAGTTCTTCTCGTACGGCATGCTGGGATTCATGGTGATCGACGGCTTTTCTCTCCCCGATGACGGGGCGGACCACGTCGACCACGTCGGAGAATTGCTGCAGAAGGTCGCCTCGGGTGACCGGAACGCCTTCGCCGAGCTCTACGACACACTGTCTGCTCGTGCGTTCGGTCTCATCCTGCGGGTGCTCGTCGACCGGTCGCAGAGCGAAGAGGTGCTCCAGGAGGTGTTCCTGGAGATCTGGCAATCCGCAGCGCGCTTCACTCCGAACAAAGGTCAAGGAAGATCGTGGGTTCTCACGATCGCGCATCGACGAGCGGTGGACCGCGTGCGGTCGTCGCAGTCGAGTGTGGATCGAGACGTCCGCGCGGGCTTCCGGGATTTGGACGTCGCATTTGACGACGTCTCTGAGAAAGTAGAACTCAAGATCGAAGGGCGGCGCGTCGTCGATGCACTGGCGACGCTTCCCGACGCCCAGAGAGAAGCGCTCACGCTGGCCTACTTCGGTGGGTACAGCCAAAGTGAGGTCGCTGCCCTCGTCGGGGCGCCGCTCGGCACGGTCAAGACCAGAATGCGTGACGGATTGTCGCGCTTGAGAATCGAGATGGGGGTGGACAAGTGAACGAGAGGGATTTCGCCGACCTCGCTGCCGGTCACGCGCTGAACGCGCTATCGGAAGCAGACGAGCGCGCATACCAGGAGGCACTGGCGGGCAATCCGCACTGGTCCTCCCATGTCCGGGATGCCGCTGACGCCGTCGCCGCGATCAGTGCGACGATCGAGCCCGTAGAGCCCCCGGCATCCGTCCGAGACTCGCTCCTGGCTCGCATCACCGAACTTCCGCAGAACACGGCGGCCGAACCGGTGTTCGACACCGCAGCCCTCGAGGACTTCGCGGCCGCAGGCCCCGCGCCGGTGGATTCGGAGTCCGAAGCGGCCAGCGCGGGCTCGACCTCGGGTTCGGGCTGGGGACCGCGTCGCTGGTTCACGCTCGCGGCATCCATCGTCGCGGTTCTCGCGCTGGGCTTCGGGGCTGTCACCGTCAGTCAGCAGCTCACGCGCCCCGCCACCCTGATCGCGCTCGAGCAGGTCACGACAGCTCCCGACGCCCAGTCGGCGACCGCAACGATGCCCGGTGGAGCCGTCGCGACGGCGCACTGGTCGGCATCCACCGGTCAGAGCGTGCTCGTGACCGAGGGCATGCCCTCGCTGCCCAGCGACCAGACCTACGAGCTGTGGTTCGTCCGGGACGACACTCCGATCGCAGCCGGGATCTTCGAGACGGATGCCGACGGGCGCGCGACCGCGATCTTGCAGGGCGACTTCCACTCGGGCGACATCATCGCCGTCACGGTGGAGCCCGCGGGAGGATCGCCCGACGGTACGCCGAGTTCGGCCCCCGTCATCGCGGTGGCCACTGCCTGAACGTCGGCCCTGCCCGGCCCGGGGCGAATCGCTCACGCTCTAGCCTGGAACGATGAGCGATTCCCCTCGCGAGTTCCACAAGCCCGTGCGGCGCCCCGCCGAGCTGTTCGACCGCCTCTTCGCCGCCGAGGACCCGGCCGAAGTCTCGCGTGTCGCGCACAGCACGGCTCAGGCCCTGTTGTCTCGTGTGCGCGCCGACCCGACCGTCGACGTGGTCGAGAGGCTGGTCGCGTTCACCGACGATCACGGCATCGACGACATCGCCGAACTGTGGTCGCGGTCTCCCGCGCGCTCGCTGCCGGGAGCGCTCTGGCGGCTGTATCTGCTGCAGTTGATGATCCACGACGACGCGCCCACCGCGGCGCTGCTCTTCGAGCGCGGGCGCGCCGAGATGGCCACGGTCGACCCGGTCGTGGTCGGAGCGCCCGCCCCCGCCGGACCCGAGGAGCTCGTGCAGCTGATCGACACGATCTTGCGCGGCCTGTTCGAGGGAGACTTCGCCGTGGCCCTCGACCGCGCGGCGGCGTTCTGCCGGGTGCAGGCCTCGGGCTCGACGCACCTCGCCGACGACTACGAGAACACCGAGTCCGAACGGGCCAGCGCCCTCACCACGCGCGCCCTGCGCCTGTCGACCTATGCGGACGATCTGTCGGCCGCGGCGGCGCTGTGGCGGCGCGACGCGCTGACCTGAGCCCCGCGCGCGTGCGCGGCCGGGAAGCCCGAGGAGCAGACCGCTGCGGCGCCGGCGAACTGCGCCGGGCAAAGAAAGTGCCGGGCCGCAGAACGCCTCTCGGCGCGAGGCCGCTCACAGCGGCAGAAGATGGAGCCCGGGGTTACTGCGGCCCGGCTATGGAAGTGTAACAAGGGCTGCGCCGAGGCATTCCCTCGGCCGGGCCGCTTGGCGCAATCCGGGCGTGTCGGTGGCAGGGCATAGGGTCGTTGCATGGCTTGGCGTTTCGCGCTCGTGATCGATCCCGTGGCATCCGACGTCCGGCGGGATGACCACGCCGACACCTTCACCGTCATCGATCCGACGGCTCCCGCCCTGCCCGTCGGTGAGCTCAGCGCCCAGCGCGGCGACGGGGTTTTCGAGTCGATCGGCGTCGTCGACGGGCACGCGCAAGAGGTCGAGCCCCATCTCTCGCGCCTCGCGCATTCGGCGCAGCTGTGCGACCTGCCGGAACCGAACCTCGACCAGTGGCGCGCCGCGATCCGCCGCGTCTCCGCCGAGGCCGGCACCGGTGAGAGCGTGATCAAGCTCATCCTGAGCCGCGGGCTCGAAGACGGAGCCGTGCCCACCGCGTGGGTGACCCTGGCGACGGCGCCCGACAACGCCCGCGCCCGCAACGAAGGCGTGCGCGTCGTGACCCTCGACCGCGGATACCCCCTCGAGGTCCCGAATCGGGCTCCCTGGCTGCTGCTGGGGGCCAAGACCCTGTCGTACGCGGTCAACATGGCCGCGATCCGCGAAGCGAAGCGCCGTGACGCCGATGACGCCGTGTTCGTCACGACCGACGGGTTCGTGCTCGAAGCGCCCACGGCATCCGTCGTCCTGCGCTTCGGCGACCGATTCGTCACCCCGGCACCGAGCGCCGGCATCCTGCACGGCACCACGCAGCTGAGCCTGTTCGGCTATCTGGAGCAGCGCGGCTTCGCGACCGCGTACGAGACCGTGGCCGTGGCCGACCTCGCGCGGGCGGATGCCGCCTGGCTGCTCTCGAGCGTGCGTCTGGCGGCGCCGATCGCGGCGGTCGACGGCGCGGCGAAGGCGATCGACCGCGCGCTCACCGACGAACTCAACGCCTACTTGCTGTCTCCGCGCGACTGACCCCGGAGACGACGATGGCCCCGCCGGAGCGGGGCCATCGCGGGGGAGCGCTGCTTATCCGAAGCGTCCCGAGACGTAGTCCTCGGTCGCCTGCACGGTGGGGGCGGTGAAGATCGTCGCGGTGTCGTTGTACTCGATGAGCTTGCCCGGCTTGCCGGTGCCGGCGATGTTGAAGAACGCCGTCTTGTCGCTCACGCGCGACGCCTGCTGCATGTTGTGCGTGACGATGACGATCGTGTACTGGTTCTTCAGCTCGCTGATGAGCTCCTCGATGGCGAACGTCGAGATCGGGTCGAGAGCCGAGCACGGCTCGTCCATCAGGAGGACGTCGGGCGAGACCGCGATTGCACGGGCGATGCACAGACGCTGCTGCTGACCACCGGAGAGGCCGCCACCCGGCTTGTCGAGACGGTCCTTGACCTCGTTCCACAGGTTCGCGCCCTGCAGGGACTTCTCGACGAGCGCGTCGCCGTCGCTCTTGGAGAGGCGCTTGTTGTTCAGCTTCGCGCCGGCGAGCACGTTCTCACGAATCGACATCGTGGGGAACGGGTTCGGGCGCTGGAACACCATGCCGACGTGGCGGCGCACGAGCACCGGGTCGACCCCGGGACCGTACAGGTCATCGCCGTCGACCAGCACGCGGCCCTTGACGTGACCGCCGGGGATGACCTCGTGCATGCGGTTCAGCGTGCGCAGGAACGTGGACTTGCCGCACCCCGACGGGCCGATGAAGGCCGTGACGGTGCGGGGCTGGATGTCGATGGAGACGCCTTCGACCGCGAGGAAGTCGCTGTAGTAGACGTTGAGGTCTTCGACCTCGATGCGCTTGGACACGGATGCCTTCCTGGGATCAGCGGGACTTCGGTGCGAACACCGAGGCCACGATGCGGGCGATCAGGTTGAAGATGACGACGAGGACGACCAGCAGGAACGCCGCGCCCCAGGCCTGGGCCTGAGAAGCGTCGATGTCCTGTCCCGGGAAGCTGTACGCGGTGTACGCCATGACCGGGAGGGTCTGCATCGGACCGTCGAACGGGTTGGAGTTGAAGTTGTCGGTGAAGCTGGCGGCGATGAAGATCGGCGCGGTCTCGCCGACCACACGGGCCACGGCCAGCACCACGCCGGTGATGATGCCGCTCGCGGCCGTGCGCAGCACGACCTTCACGATCGTCGCCGAGCGGGGCACGCCGAGGGCGAGCGACGCCTCGCGCAGGTCGGCGGGGACCAGACGCAGCATCTCTTCCGTGGAGCGGATGACGATCGGGATCATCAGCACGCATAGGGCGATGGATGCCGAGAACCCGCTGAACGCCTTCGGTCCGACGATCAGCGCGAAGAACGAGAACGCGAACAGACCCGCGACGATCGAGGGGATACCGGTCATGACGTCGACGAGGAACGTGATGGTGCGCCGCAGCGGGTTGGTCGGCAGGGCGTACTCGACGAGGTAGACCGCGGCCAGAACACCGATCGGCACCGAGATGAGGGCGGCGATACCGGTGATGATGAGCGTTCCCACGATCGCCTGGAGGGCGCCGGGGGTCGCGACGACCTCGAGCGTCTCGGGGTCGAACGCGCTGCCGCCGGTCTGGGTGATGAAGTTCCAGTTGACGACCGCGAGGCCCTTGGACACCACCGTCCACAGGGTCGAGATGAGCGGCGCGACCGCGAGGAGGAAGGCGGCCGTGACGAGCCCGCGCACGACGCGGTCCACCGCCTTGCGCCGGCTCTCGACGATCGAGGATCCGACGCCGATCGCGATCAGATACAGCAGGGCGGTGAGGATCAGCCAGCTCGGCAGGTGGAAGCCGCCCAGGAGCAGCTGCACCCCGGCGATGAGCACCGCGACACCGACGAGGATGGCCGGCTCGATGTAGGCGGGAAGGCGTCCGCTGGTCAGGGCGAGCGGCGCGGAGGCCGACGGCGCCTGCGGGGCGTTGGTGGTGGTCACGAGCGCTTCCCCTTCCGGCGACCCTTTGCCCCCGGGCCGGTCGCGCTGATGATGTAGCGGGCGAGGATGTTCACCGCGAGCGACACGACGAACAGCATCAGACCCGTCCCGATGAGCGCCGAGCGCTGCAGGTCGGTGGCGATGGGGAAGTTCAGCGCGATGTTGGCGGCGATCGTCTGCGAGTTGTATCCGTCGGTGAGGACGAGCACCGAGTAGATCAAGCTCGGCGAGATGATCAGCGCGATGGCCATCGTCTCGCCGAGGGCGCGACCGAGGCCGAGGAGCGTGGCCGAGACCATGCCGCTGCGGGCGTAGGGGAACACCGACAGGCGGATCATCTCCCACCGCGTCGCACCGAGCGCCAGAGCGGCCTCTTCGTGCAGTCGCGGGGTCTGCAGGAAGATCTCACGCGTGATGGAGGTGACGATCGGGAGGATCATGACCGCGAGCACCACGCCACCGGTCAGCATCGTCGAACCGGTGCTGGACACGGGGCCCTGGAACAGCGGGATCCATCCGAAGTAGGTGTTCAGGAACTCGCCCAGCGGGATCAGCAGCGGGCGCATCACGATGATGCCCCACAGGCCGAACACGATCGAGGGGACCGCCGCGAGCAGATCGACGACATAGCCGAGGGCTCCGGCGATGCGGCGCGGGGCGTAGTGCGAGATGAAGAGGGCGATGCCGATCGCGACCGGCGTACCGAGCACCATGGCGATGAGAGCGGCCCAGATGCTTCCCCACAGGAGCGGTCCGACGTACTCCCAGAAGTTCGTCCACGAGCCGTTCTGGTAGCCGGCGAGGTCGCCCTCGGTCCAGTTGCCGGTGATGGCGGGCAGGCCCTTGATGATCAGGAAGATCGCGACGCCCGCCAGGATGATCATGATCGAGACGGCGGCCGTCATGGACAGACCCAGGAACGCCGTGTCTCCTGCGCGGCGCTTGCCGACGATGGTCGAGCGGGCCGCCGCGGGCGGCGCAGAGACGGTGTCAGCCACGGCTGACCTCGTGCTCGGCAGTGGTCATGGTGTGCTCCTCGGGTCGGGTTTCTCTCTGAGGATGATCGGGCTCAGCGGAAGCGTCGACGCGGACGTCGACGCTTCTGATCAGCCCGAACCGGCCCGCACGTGTGTGCGGACCGGTTCGGATCCGAGAGATGTTTACTTGATCGCCTCGAGGGTCTTCGCGGCGTCGGCGAGGACCGAGTCCGGCAGCGGGGCCGAACCGGCGTTCTTCGCGGCGACCGACTGGCCGAGCGTGCTGGTGACGAAGCCGAGGTACGACTTCACGAGCTCAGCCTGCTTGGTGTCCTTGAACTCGGTGCAGGTGATGGCGTACGAGACCAGCGGGATGGGGTAGGTCTCGGCGGTGAGCTTGCTGTAGTCGAACTTCTTCGACAGGTCGCCGGTCACGCCGTTGGAGGCGTCCACGGCCGCGGCCGCGAAGGTCGCGGTGACGGCCTCGGGGCTGTAGGGGATCGCGGTGCCGTCCTGGATGATGGCGGCGGCGTTGAGGGTACCGATGGCCGAGTGGTCGGCGTAGCCGATGGTGCCGGTGCCGGCCTTGACGGCCTCGACGACGCCCGAGCCACCCTTCTGCTTCGACACGTTGCCCTCGATCGGCCAGTCCTTGCCCGCGGGAGCGGTCCAGACCGACGACTGGGTCGCGGCGAGGTAGTTGGTGAAGTTCTGCGTCGTGCCCGAGCCGTCCGAACGAGCGACGGTGGTGATGGGGCCGGCGGCGAGCGCGGTGCCGTTGTCGGCGGTGATGGCCGGGTCGGACCAGTCGGTGATCTGCAGCGCGAAGATCTTCGCGATGGTCTCGCCGGTGAGCTTGAGCTCGGTCACGCCGGGGATGTTGAAGATGATCGCGACACCGTCGAGGTAGACGGGGATGTTGACGCCACCGTCGGTGCAGAGGGCCTGCGACTGCGTGGTCTGGTCCGCGTTGAGCGGGGAGTCCGAACCGGCGAAGTCGTACGCGCCGCTGAGGAAGTTGGTGACACCGCCGCCGGAGCCCTGCGACTTGTCGTAGTTGATCGTCACGCCCTTGGCGGTGGCGTTGTAGGCGGTGGTCCACGCGGCCTGCGCGTTGGACTGGGCGCTGGAACCACCGGCGGTGATCGTGCCGGAGAGGTTGGGGTCGATCGTGAACGCCACGTCGGAGGAGGTGGCGGACGGGGAGGACTCCGTGGTGCCGCCAGTGGAGGAGGCGCAGCCGGCCAGGGCAAGAGAGGCCACGGCGGCCACGGTGCCCAGCTGGGCGAGTCGGGAGAGCTTCACTGTGTGAATCCTTCGCATGTCGGGGACACGAACCCGGTGCAGGGTTCTCCCGCACGGTAAACACCGACTCTTACGAGAGTGCGTTGCACGGGTGAACGGAAGGTGAACCGGGATGGCCCGTCCGGGGTGTTTTCCTGGCCGGTATACGCTTCACCTCCGTGACGACCCCCGCATTCTCCGGCCAGGAGCTGCTCGACCGCAAGGGCGCCGCCGCGCCTGCGCGTACGCTCATCGACATCCTCTCCGACGTCGCTTCGCGGCATCCGGAGGCCTCCGCGATCGACGACGGCTCGGGTGCGCTCAGCTACCGCGAGCTGCTCGCGCGCGTGTGGCGGACCGCCGCGGCGCTGCACGGGGCGGGAGTGCGCCGTGGCGATCGCGTCGGGGTGCGGATGCCGTCGGGATCGAAAGAGCTGTACGTCTCGATCCTCGCCGTCATGGCCGCGGGCGCCGCGTACGTCCCGGTGGATGCCGACGACCCCGACGAGCGCGCCCGCCTCGTGTTCGGCGAGGCTGGGGTCAGAGGCATCATCGCGGGTAACGGTGAGTACGTCGGAGAGGACGACGATCTCGTCCGCCTCTATGACGGGGAAGCTCCGCACCCGAGCACGAGCGCCGTGCCGATCGTGGCGCCTCCGACCGTCGACGACGACGCCTGGATCATCTTCACCTCCGGGTCGACCGGGGTGCCCAAGGGTGTCGCGGTGAGCCACCGGTCCGCGGCGGCCTTCGTCGAGGCGGAGGCGCGACTCTTCCTGCAGCCCGAACCGCTCGGTCCCGGCGACCGCGTGCTCGCGGGGCTGTCGGTCGCCTTCGACGCGTCCTGCGAGGAGATGTGGCTCGCGTGGGGGCACGGAGCCTGCCTCGTGCCCGCGCCCCGCTCGCTCGTGCGTTCCGGCGAGGATCTCGCGCCGTGGCTGCTGCGGCAGGGGATCACGGTGGTCTCGACCGTCCCGACCCTTGCGGCGATGTGGCCGGCCGATTCGATCGAGAACGTGCGCCTGCTGATCTTCGGCGGCGAGGCGTGCCCGCCCGAGCTCGCCGCGCGACTCGTCGCCGACGGACGCGAGGTGTGGAACACGTACGGGCCCACCGAGGCCACCGTCGTCGCCTGTGCCGCCCCGCTGGACGGGTCGCTCCCCGTGCGTATCGGCCTGCCGCTGGACGGCTGGGCTCTCGCGGTCGTGGACCCCGAGGGACAGCCCGTGGCCGAGGGCGAGGTGGGCGAGCTCATCATCGGGGGAGTGGGCCTGGCCCGCTACCTGGATCCGGCCAAGGATGCCGAGAAGTACGCGCCCATGCCGACGCTCGGCTGGGAGCGCGCGTATCGCTCCGGCGACCTCGTGCGTTTCGAGAGCGCCGGCCTCGTGTTCCAGGGGCGTGCCGACGACCAGGTCAAGGTCGGCGGACGCCGGATCGAGCTGGGCGAGGTGGAGTCCGCGCTGCAGGATCTTCCCCGGGTCTCTGCTGCGACCGTCGCGGTGCGCACGACCGAGGCCGGAGTGCCCGTCCTCGTGGGCTACCTCGTGATGGAGGAGGGGGCCGAGCTCGACCGCGCGGCCGCCCGTGCGCTGCTGGTCGAGCGTCTCCCGGCCGCGACGATCCCCCTGCTCGGCGTCGTCGACGAGCTGCCGGTGCGGACATCGGGCAAGGTCGACCGTGCCGCGCTGCCGTGGCCGCTTCCCGGCGTCGACGCCCCGGCATCCACCGATTTCTCGGACGACGAGGCGTGGCTCGCCGCGCAGTGGCAGGCGGTGCTCGGGCTGGCGGTCACCGACCGCAAGGCCGACTTCTTCGACCTCGGCGGAGGGTCGCTCGCCGCCGCGCAGTTGGTCTCGCGGATCCGCGCGCGCGTGCCGGAATTCTCGGTCGCCGACATCTATGACGTCCCGCGCCTGGGGGCGATGGCCAAGGCGCTGGGACCGCAGCTGAGCGACGACGCTCCGGCGGCCTTCCACCGTCCGGCGCCGACGCCCCGGGCGACGCAGTGGGTGCAGACCCTCCTCGGTGTGCCGCTGTTCATCCTCTCGGGGGTGCGGTGGCTGCTGTACCTGCTCACCGCCTCGACACTGCTGCAGCTCGTGCCGGGCTTCGAGGTGCTGCCTCGTGTCCCGTGGCCGGTTCTGGTGATCGGTCTCCTGCTGTTCGCCACCCCCTTCGGCCGCATGGCGATCGCGGTGGTGTCGGCGCGGGTGCTGCTCGCGGGGCTCCGCCCGGGCGACTACCCCCGCGGCGGCTGGGTGCACGTGCGCCTGTGGCTCGCCGAGCAGATCGCCGCCCAGGTGGATGCCGTCGGCCTCGCCGGAGCCCCGTGGGTGTCGTACTACGCCCGGGCGCTCGGTGCCCGCATCGGCCGCAACGTCGACCTCCACGCCCTGCCGCCCGTGACGGGCATGCTCGTCGTGGGAGACGGCGCCTCGATCGAACCCGAAGTCGACCTCACCGGCTACTGGATCGACGGCGACCTCGTCCGCATCGGCGAAGTGCGCATCGGCGCCGAGGCCACCGTGGGTGCGCGCTCGACACTCGCGCCCGGCACCCGCATCGGTCGTCGTGCCGAGATCGCCCCCGGTTCGGCGGTGTTCGGTCGCGTCAAGGCGGACCAGTCCTGGGCCGGGTCTCCCGCCGTCCGCGTGGGCGGCACGGCGAAGGGCTGGCCGACCGGCCGTCCGCCGGCTCCCACGCGCTGGCTGTGGGCGTTCGCCGCGTCGGCCGTCCTGCTCGCGCTCCTCCCGCTGTCGTCCTTCGCCGTCGGCGGTCTCGTCATCGCGCAGGGGATGCGCGGAGCGGACTCGCTCGCAGCGGCCGCCGGCGCGGCGTTCGCGTGGCTCGTGCCCGGTGTCGCCGCGACAGGCCTGGTGTTCGCGGCCTCGGTGCTGCTGCTCGTGCGCCTGTTCTCGATCGGCCTGGTCGAAGGGACGTTCCCCGTCCGCAGTCGCGTCGCGTGGCAGGCCTGGACGATCGAGCGTCTGCTGGACTCGGCGCGCACGATCCTGTTCCCGCTGTACTCGAGCCTGTTCACCCCCGTCTGGTTGCGGTTACTGGGCGCGCGGGTGGGCCGCGACGTCGAGGCATCCACGGTCCTGCTCCTGCCGACGATGACGCGGATCGAGGACGGGGCGTTCCTGGCCGACGACACGATGGTGGCGTCGTACGAGCTGCGGGCGGGGTGGCTGCGCGTCGGTCCCGTGCGGATCGGCAAGCGCGCGTTCCTCGGCAACTCCGGCATGGCTGCTCCCGGACACCGGGTGCCGCGCGACGGCCTGGTCGCCGTGCTGTCGGCGGCGCCGTTGAAGGCCAAGCCCGGATCCTCGTGGCTCGGTTCGCCGGCGGTCCGCCTGCGACGGCTCTCGGCCGAGGGCGACGCGTCGCGCACGTACCGCCCGACGCCCGCGCTGCGCTTGGCGCGCACCCTGTGGGAGCTGTGCCGGTTCGTGCCGGTCGTGGTGACGTGCGGAATCGGGCTCGGGGTGCTCTTCGCGCTCGCTGCCCTGTGGGAGACCGTCGGGCCGGTCTGGACGCTCCTGCTCTCGGGCGTGGTGCTCCTGGCCGCGGGAGCGGTCGCGGCGGGTGTGTCGACGATCGCGAAGTGGGCGATCGTCGGTGTCATCCGTGCGGGGGAGCAGCCGCTGTGGTCGAGCTTCGTGTGGCGCACCGAGGTGTCGGACACGTTCACCGAGATGGTCGCCGCGCCCTGGTTCGCCCGGGCGGCGGCCGGGACGCCGGCGCTGGCGGTCTGGCTGCGGTCCCTCGGTGCCCGGATCGGACGCGGAGTGTGGTGCGAGAGCTACTGGCTGCCCGAGCCGGATCTGGTGACTCTGGGCGATGCATCGACGGTCAACCGCGGGTGCGTCGTCCAGACCCACCTCTTCCATGATCGAATCATGAGTATGGACACCGTCGAACTCGAACCCGGTGCGACCCTCGGGCCGCACAGCGTGGTGCTGCCGGCCTCGACCCTGGGGGCACACGCCACGGTCGGACCGGCGTCCCTCGTGATGCGCGGAGAAACCGTCCCCGTGGGTTCGCGGTGGAGCGGCAACCCCATCGGCCCCTGGCGCGCGGTGAAGGTGCGCGCCTACCAGTCGACCACGTGAGCGCGGTCGATCCGTACGCTCCGCACAGCGGCGACGCCGGGTACCGCGTCGAGTCGTACGACCTCACTCTGGGCTACCGCGTCCGCACGAATCGGCTCGAGGGGACGGCCGTCCTCGCGGCCGTCGCGGTGGAGGGCCTCTCTGTCGTTGCGCTCGACCTCGTGGGTCTCCGCGCGTCGCGGGTGCGCGTGAACGGTGCGCCCGCGCGCTTCACAGCGGCGGCGGGGAAGGTGCGGGTGACGCCGGCGGGATCCCTCGCCGCGGGGGAGCCCTTCACCGTCGAGGTCGTGTACGCCGGGGCACCCGCCCCGCGCCGCTCGCGCTGGGGCGCGGTCGGCTGGGAGGAGCTCGCCGACGGTGCCCTCGTCGCCGGACAACCGATCGGCGCGCCGACGTGGTTCCCGTGCAACGACCGCCCCGACGATCGCGCCCGGATGACGATGAGGATCACCGTCGACGAGGGATACGCGGTCGCCGCCACGGGCGTGACGGGTGTCTCCACCCGCACCGGGGGGCGCGTCACCACGACCTTCACCTCGAGCGTGCCGACCGCGACCTACCTCGCCGCGGTGCACGTGGGCCGCTACCGGACGCGGCCGCTGGCCGGGACGGGAGTCGGCGTGGTGCCCGCCGTGAGCGTCACGGCTCCGCCGGCCCTCGCGACGGCCTCGGACCGGGCGTTCTCGACCGTGCCCGAAATGCTGCGGGTGTTCGACGGACTGTTCGGCCCCTATCCGCAAGAGGCGTGTTCCCTCGTGGTCACGGCCGACGAGCTCGAGATCCCGCTCGAGGCCCAGGGGCTCGCGGTGTTCGGCATGAACCACCTCGTGCCCGCCGCGCAGCGGCTGATCGCGCACGAACTGGCGCATCAGTGGTTCGGCAACAGCGTCGGCATCGGTCGCTGGAGCGATATCTGGCTCAACGAGGGGTTCGCCTGCTACGCGGAGTGGCTGTGGTCCGAGGCTTCCGGGGGACCGACAGCGGACGCCTGCGTCCGCACCCACTACGCCCGCCTCGCGGCGAAGCCGCGCGACCTGCTGCTGGTCGATCCGGGCCCCGACGACATGTTCGACGACCGCGTCTACAAGCGCGGCGCTCTCGCGCTGCACGCACTGCGGAAGACGCTGGGCGATGCGGCGTTCTTCGACCTGCTGCGACGCTGGACCGCCGAGCACCGCCACGCCCTCGTGAGCACCGACGACTTCCGCGCCGCGGTGCGGACGGCGGGTGGACCGGATGCCGTCGAGGTGCTGTCGCGCTGGCTCGACCGCACCGAGCTGCCTCCGCTGCCCTGACGCCCGGAGCCGGCGTCCTCCGGATGCCGCGCCACGGAGCGCGCGCGAATCACCCAGGGTGTGTCAGCCCCGCGTGGGCAGCGCCACGGCGACGACGACCCCGGGCGGTCCGGTGACGTCCCACCCCGTCAGCGCGGGACCGTCGCCGATGCGGGCGCTCCAGTCCGCCCCGGCCGGGGCCGCTGCGAAACGGACGCGTGCGGGGTCGACGGTGAGCCCCCGCCCGTCGGCTTTGAGCACCGCCTCGACACGCGCCCACGACCGCGCGTCGGCGCCGGGGAGCACCCGTTCCAGACCCGTCACCGCGACCGGCACGGCATCCAGGCCCACGCACAACGTCCCGGAGGCCGCCACCGTGAACGCCCATCCTTCGGCGTAGGACACCGAGACCGCGGCATCCGCCCCCGACACCCGGAGTCGGCCGTGGTCGCCCCCGCAGCGGGCGCACCGCGCGGCGAACGACGCCCCCGGGAGCAGCTCGGCCAGCAGGGCGCGGGAAACGGCGCGCCGCGCGGTTCCCTCGGGCACGCGACGCCACCGGACCTCGACCTCCGCGGGGAGGGTCACACCTGCGGCTCGTGCGTCTCGATCGCGACGATCCCCGACCCGGGGTGGGCGACCGGAACGTGGGCCACCGAGAACGCCGCCGGCTCGAGAGCCGACGAACTGCCCAGGTACGAGCCCCGCATGGTCCCGGTGGCCAAGGCGAGCTCGTGCATGATGTCGGGCAGGACCGGACCGTGGCTGACCAGCACCACCGGCTTGCGGGCGCGGACGCGCTCGCCGACGATCGTCCGGGCGTCGCTGCGCCCGTCCTCCCACGCGTCCTGACTGATCGCCTCGGTCACCTGGATGCGTTGAGCGAGCGCCGCCGAGAGGGGAGTGACGGTGCGCACACAACGTTCGGCGGGACTGGACACGATCCGCCGCACTCCGAAGGCCAGCAGCGGCCCGACGATCGCATTCGACTGACGGCGGCCGCGCGGGCTGAGCGGGCGCGCGGCATCCTCGGCATCCCACTCCTCGCGCGGACGGGCCTTGGCGTGCCGCAGGGCGACGATCGGGAACGTCGGGAGCGCCTGCTCGTCGACGAGGCGGACGAATTCGTCGAGGATCTCGATGTCGACGGGGTAGCTGAGGTGCTTGCGGGCCTTCTTCAGGCCCACCCACTCGATCGCCGCGATCTCTTTGTTCGGCACGAACGTCGAGGTGCGCACCGCGGCATCGGTGGCCTCGGCCGCCCAGTAGTGCACGATCTTCGTCCGCGAACTCGGCATCCGGTAGCGCGAGACGCCGACGGGCACCCCGAGCGAGACGCGGATGCCGGTCTCTTCGCGGATCTCGCGCACGGCGGTCTCGGCGAGCGTCTCGCCGGGATCGACCTTGCCCTTGGGCAGCGTCACGTCGCGGTACTTGGTGCGATGGATGAGCAGCACACGGAACTTGCCCTCGACCAGGCGCCAGACCACTCCGCCTGCGGCGTAGACGGCGGTTTCGGTCACCGGACCGCCCGCGAGCGCCGCTTGCGCTGGACTCGCGCCATCGTGTGCTCCTGCAGGTCGATCAGCGGCGCGCTGTCGGCCCCCACGCTGTGCCGGATCCACTCTCCTTCGGGACGAAGATGCCACGAACTCGTACCGTCGTCCATCGCCAGATCGAACAGGTCGGAGAGCTCCTGGACCTGCTTCGGGTCCACCACGCGCACCAGTGCCTCGACGCGGCGGTCGAGGTTGCGGTGCATCATGTCGGCGCTCCCGATGAACAGCTGCGGGTCGCCGTCGTTCGCGAACGCGAAGATGCGGGAGTGCTCGAGGTAGCGGCCGAGGATCGAACGCACCCGGATGTTCTCGCTCATGCCCTCGACACCCGGCTTGATCGAGCAGATGCCGCGCACCCACACCTCGACCGGGACACCGGCCTGGCTCGCCCGGTACAGCGCGTCGATGATCTGCTCGTCGACCATGGAGTTGACCTTGATCCGCACGCCGGAGGGCTTGCCCGCGAGTGCGTTCTGGCGCTCCTTCTCGATGTGGCGGAGGAGGCCCTTGCGCAGGTGCAAGGGGGCGACGAGCAGACGCTTGAACTTCTTCTCGATCGCGTAGCCGCTCAGCTCGTTGAACAGACGCGTCAGATCGCGGCCGACCTGGTCGTCGACGGTGAACAGGCCGAAGTCTTCGTAGATGCGGCTCGTCTTCGGGTTGTAGTTGCCCGTGCCCACGTGGCTGTAGTGCCGCAGACGGCCCTCTTCTTCGCGGATGACGAGAGCGAGCTTGCAGTGGGTCTTCAACCCGACGAGACCGTAGACGACGTGGACGCCGGCCTTCTCGAGCTTGCGCGCCCAGACGATGTTGTTCGCCTCGTCGAAGCGTGCCTTCACCTCGACCAGCGCGAGCACCTGCTTGCCCGCTTCGGCGGCGTCGATGAGCGCCTGCACGATGGGGCTGTCGCCCGAGGTGCGGTACAGCGTCTGCTTGATGGCGAGGACGTTCGGGTCCTTCGCGGCCTGTTCGAGGAAGGCCTGGACACTCGTCGCGAACGACTCGTAGGGGTGGTGCACGAGAACGTCGCCCTTGCGGATCGCACCGAAGATGTCGGCGCGACCGTTCTGCTCGGGCGGCTGGAACGGCAGGGCCGTCTTGGGCACGTGCGGCGGGTAGTGCAGATCGGGGCGGTCGATGCGCGAGAGATCGAACAGGCCGCGCAGATCGAGCGCACCGGGGAGGCGATAGACCTCTTGATCGGTGATGTCGAGTTCGCTGAGCAGGAGATCGCGCGTGAGATCGTCCATGTCGTCGGTGATCTCGAGTCGGATCGGCGGACCGAATCGGCGCCGCAGCAACTCGGCCTCGAGCGCCTGGATGAGGTTCTCGGTCTCATCCTCTTCGATCGTCATGTCTTCGTTGCGGGTGAGGCGGAACGCGTGGTGGTCGAGCACCTCCATCCCGGGGAAGAGATCGCCGAGGTGATTGGAGATGAGCTCCTCGAGCGGCAGGTACCGCACGCCGCGGCCGTTGCTGGGCACCTCGACGAAGCGCGGCAGCATCGGCGGCACCTTGAGGCGGGCGAACTCCTGGCGACCGGTCCGGGCGTTGCGGATGCGGATCGCGAGGTTCAGCGAAAGGCCCGAGATGTACGGGAACGGGTGCGCCGGGTCGACCGCGAGCGGCATGAGCACCGGGAAGACGTTGCGCTGGAAGTACTCGGTGAGCCGCGACGCGGAGTCCTCGTCGAGCGAATCCCAGGACACGACCTCGATGCCCGCGTCCGCGAGAGCCGGGCGCACTTGGTCGGTCCAGGCCGCGGCGTGCCGCAGCTGCAGACGGTGGGCCTCGGCCGAGATGTCGGCGAGGACGTCCAGCGGAGCCCGGCCCACGTTCGTCGGCACGGCGAGGCCGGTGACGATGCGGCGCTTGAGGCCGGCGACGCGCACCATGAAGAACTCGTCGAGGTTGCTGGCGAAGATCGCGAGGAAGTTCGCGCGTTCGAGCACCGGAACCGTGGGGTCCTCGGCCAGTTCGAGCACGCGCTGGTTGAACGACAGCCAGCTGATCTCGCGATCGAGATAGCGATGGTCGGGAAGCTGCTCGTCCGCGGCCTCGACGGCCTCGTCGAAATCGTCGTCGTCCGCGTCGCCCAGGCCCGCGTCGAGCACGTCGTGTTCGATCATTCCCTCATCATTGCAGGGGTCGGTGACACGCGCGTGAACGGAACCGCGCGGCGGGGATCAGGCGGACGGTGCGGGGACGGGCGGCTGCTCGTCCTCGTAGACGTTGAACCGGTATCCGACGTTGCGCACGGTGCCGATCAGCTGCTCGAGGTCGCCGAGCTTGGCGCGCAGGCGACGGACGTGGACGTCGACGGTGCGGGTGCCGCCGAAGTAGTCGTAGCCCCACACTTCGCTCAGCAGCTGTTCGCGAGTGAACACCCGCGACGGGTGCGTCGCGAAGAAGTGCAGGAGCTGGAACTCCTTGTACGTCAGGTCGAGCGGCTTGCCGTGCACCTTCGCCGAGTACGAGGACTCGTCGATCGTGATGCCGGAGGTCGAGATGCGCGAGGACACCTGCTCTGCGCTGCGGCGCCCCATCGCCAAGCGGATGCGCGCGTCGATCTCGGCCGGCCCTGCTCCCACGAGCACGACGTCGTCGACGCCCCAGTCGGTGGAGACGGCGGTCAGCCCGCCCTCGGTCACCACCAGGACGAGCGGTGCTTCCATGCCCGTGGTCGTGAGGATCTTGCACAGGGACTTGGCGCCGACGAGGTCGACGCGCGCATCGATGAAGACGACATCGGCGCTCGGCGCGTTGACCAGCTGGGCCGGTTCGGCGGGGATCTGCCGCACGCGGTGGCTCAACAGCTCGAGCGCAGGCAGCACGGCGCTGCCGCCGGGGGCGGAGCTGAGTACCAGAAGCTGAGCCAAACGGACCTCCCAGTGCGGGCCTGCCGCACCCGCCCCATCTTAGGGTCAGCGGCGCGTTCGCACCGTCACGGCCTCGCGTGCGACGCGCCCCGGACATGCCCGGGCGCACGAATGGCCCGGGGTGCGCCATGATGGAGGGCATGTCGACCCCCGACCTCGCGCCGCGCCGCACGTTCGGCGGGATCGTCGCGGTCTGGGGGCTGGCCCTCGTGGCCGGCGTCGCGATCGGACTGTTCGTCCCGACGGAGTGGCGCGCGCAGTGGATCACCGTCGCGCTCGGCGGGTGCGTCATCGCCGCGTTCGCGGTGCAGCTCTGGGGCGGGCGGTCGCAGGCGTTCATCCAGCGGGTCGCGGCCAGTGTCCTGGGCGCCCTGATCGTGTTGGGTCTGATCACGGCCGGGTTCGGTCTGGCATCCATCGTTCCCCGGTAGAGTTGGGCCATGGACCTCCTCGCGCTCGAACTCTTCTTCGTGGGACTTCTCGGCCTCGCTTCGCTGGCGATCGCCTTCGTCTCCGGAACGGTCATCTGGAACCTCTACCGCGGCCAGCGCTGACGAGCGCCGTCGTGATCGAGATCCCGACCGACCTCCCCGCCGACCTCGTCCCGCTCTCGTGGCTGATCGGCGTGTGGGAGGGCACCGGCGTCATCGACTACGAGGCCGATGGCCGCACGTTCTCCGGCGAGTTCGCGCACCGCGTGAGCTTCAGCCATGACGGCGGCGACTTCCTGAACTACACCGGTCACGCGTGGCTTCTCGACGGCGAGAGCCGTCGGCCCCTCGTGTCCGAGACCGGATACTGGCGCGTTGCGCGCCCGGCCACCGACGCCGACGCCGGTCCGGCGCTCCTGCCGCCCACCGCGTCCGCCGCGGCCCGCACCGCCGACGACGTCGAGACGCTCCGCACTGCCGAGGGAGGCTTCCCCCTCGAGGTGAGCCTGGCCCACTCCGACGGCATCCTCGAGCTCTACCTCGGTCAGGTCCGCGGACCCCGCATCGACCTCGCGACCGACGCGGTCGTCCGCACCGCGGGGGCGAAGCCGTACACGTCCGCGACACGGCTGTACGGACTGGTCGACGACCACTTGCTGTGGGCGTGGGACATCGCGGCGTTCGGACGCGAACGCGCGTCGCACGCCTCGGCACGCTTGGCTCGGGCCGAGTGATGGCGCCCCTTTCCGAGGTTCCCGGGGCCGTCGTCGACGATGCTGGACTGCGTCACGTCGGCGCCCCTCTCGCGGAGCAGCGACGCCTGGCATCCGGCTCCGCCCTCGCACCCCTGGGCGATCGCCGCGTGCTGTCGGTCTCCGGTCCCGACCGGTTGAGCTGGCTCGACTCGCTGTCGTCGCAGGCGCTCACGCACTTGCCCCCGGGCGTCTCGACCGAGACGCTCATCCTCGACCCGCAGGGCCGCGTCGAGCACGCCGCCGCGGTCGTCGACGACGGTGAGACCGCGTGGCTCCTCGTGGATGCCGCTGACGCCGAGCCACTGGCGGCATGGTTGGGTCGGATGCGCTTCCGCCTGCGGGTGGAGGTGCGCGACCGCTCCGACGAACTTTCGGTGATCGGGGGGACGCGCGCGGCCGTGGGCGCGCTCGCCGCCTTCGCCCCGACCGGTTCCCCCGTCGTGTGGGTCGATCCCTGGCCGGACGTGTCGCCGGGCGGCTGGGCGTACGCCCGCGTCGAGGATCACCCCGGTGCGGAGCGCGATTGGGCCGAAGCGGTGGTGGATGCTGCGGAGTTCGATCGCATCGTCGCCGCCGCGGTGGCGGGCGAGGTCGCTCTCGCCGGTCGGGACGCCGTCGAGGCGCTGCGTGTCGCCGCGTGGCGTCCGCGCGTGTCGGTCGACGCCGACGAGCGGTTGCTCCCGCACGAGATGGACTGGCTGCGCACCGCCGTGCACTTGTCGAAGGGCTGCTACCGCGGTCAGGAGACCGTGGCGAAGGTGCACAACCTCGGGCACCCGCCGCGCCGCGTCGTCGCCCTGCAGCTCGACGGCAGCGACAGCGTGCTCCCGGCGCGCGGCGACGTCGTGCGCATCGGCGACGACGCCGTCGGCGCCGTGACCTCGGTCGCCCTGCACTACGAGGACGGGCCCATCGCCCTCGCGCTGGTCAAGCGCACCGCCGCGGCCGACGTGCCCTACGTCGTCGACACCGCCGACGGCCCGATCGCCGCCTCTGCCGAGACGGTCGTGCCCGCCGACGCGGGCGCCACGGCCGGCGTCCCGCGCCTGCCGCGCCTGGGCCGTCGCCGCCCCGCGGAATGACCGACGAGGATTCCTCGACGACCATCGGGGTCGTCGTGCCACGGTCGCGCCTGCGCACGACCCTGCGGCGTCGGCTGGGCCGCGTCCGCGAGTCCCTTCCCGCGATCGTGCAGATCGTGGTGGCCGCCACCGCGGCGTACGCGTTCGCGCACGCGGTCCTCGGACACCCCGTTCCGTTGCTGGCGGCGACCGTCACGGTGTCCAGCCTCGGCCTGGTGCGCGACGCGCGTCCGTGGCGGGTCGCCGAGACCGTCGCGGGCATGCTCGTCGGCATCCTGCTCGCCGAGCTGGTGCTGATGATCGTCGGTGCCGGCTGGTGGCAGATCGGACTGGCGATGCTGGTCACGTTGCTGGTGGCGCGATTCCTGTCACCGCAGCCCGGTTTCGCCCTCGCCGCGGTCGTCCAGTCGCTCATCGCCCTCGTGCTCGTCACGGGCGTCCCTTTCGTGCGGCTCATCGACGGGGCGGTCGGGGGAGCGGCGGCGTTGCTGGTCACGGCGCTCATCCCGCGCACGCTCCGCCGCACCGAGCTGCGCGACGCCGACGAGCTGTTCGACGCGTTCGACGTGGCGACCGCCACGATCGTGCGCGCCCTCCGTCGCGGTGACCGCGCCCGCGCCGACCGAGGTCTCGAGCGCGCCCGCGCCCTCCAGACCTACGTGGACGCCTGGAGCGGCTCGCTCGAGTCGGGGCAGGAGGTGGCGCGCATCTCGCCGTTCCTGCGGCGCCAGCGCACCGAGCTCGACCGGCACGCCCGCGTCCGTGCCGCGATGGATCTCGCCACCCGCAACCTACGCGTCGTCGCCCGCCGCGCGGCGTATCTGTGTGCCGACGGGCAGCCCCGCGCGGTGTCGGCCGACCTCCTCGGCGAGATCGAACGCGGCGCGGGGTTCGTTCGTGACGCCCTCGACGACGTGGCGATGGAACCGGCCGCCCGTGCCGCGCTCGCCGCGCTGGCCGCGCGTCTGGATCCGGCCGTGATCCTGCCCGACGGCAACATCGGCGAACTCAACCTCATCTCGGCGATGCGGCCACTCACCGTCGATCTGCTCGTCGCGACGGGGATGCCGTCCGCCGAGGCCCAGGCGCTGCTGCCGCGGGTCTGAGAGGCTCAGCGCGGCGCGACGGCGCTCCACTCGACTCCGACCTCGCCGAGTCGCCAACGCGAGCGTCCCCGCACCGGCCATCCCGCGGCCGCCAGCGCCTCGACGGAGGTGCGCCACCGGTGGACGGCGCCGAACGGCGCGACCGCCGCCGCCCGAACCCACTCCCGCTGCAGCGCGGCGACGAACTCGTGCACGCCTTCGCCGGGAACGTTGCGGTGGATGAGCGCCTTCGGGAGGCGCTCGGCCAGGATCGCGGGATCCTCCAGACCCGCGAGCCGGAGCGACACGGTCAGCGTTCGGGGTGCGGCATCCGGGCCGACCTCCACCCAGGTCACGACGCGGCCGATCTCGTCGCACGTGCCTTCGACGAGGATGCCGCCGGGAGCCAGCCGCCCGCACATCCGCTCCCAGGCTGCGGCGACGTCGGCCTCGTCGTACTGCCGCAGCACGTTCATGGCCCGGATGATGGCCGGACGCCGACCGTGCGGCATCGGCACCTCGAATCCGCCGACCGCGAAGTCGACGCCCGTGACCCCCGCAGCCTGGGCGCGCGCCCGCGCGACACGCTCGGGATCGATCTCGAGGCCCCGCACCGTGGCATCCGGGCGCACCCGCGTGAGTCGCGCGTGCAGCTCGAGCGGGGTGACCGCGCTGGCGCCGAACCCGAGGTCGACGACGAGGGGGTCGTCGGCGCGGCGAAGCGCGGGATGCCGCGCGATCCAGCGGTCGACCCGCCGCAGCCGATTGACCCCGGTCGTGCCGCGTGTCGGGCGGCCGACGGGGGAGGGACTCACTCCGACATGATGCCAGGCGCGCGCTCGGAGACGACCGCACGGCGTCGCTAGCATGGAGTCATGCCTCACACGCTGATCCTCCTCCGCCACGGGCAGAGCGAGTGGAACAAGACCAATCAGTTCACCGGCTGGGTCGACGTCCGGCTCACCGACCAGGGGAAGGCCGAGGCCCAGCGCGGCGGCGAACTCCTGAAGGAGTCCGGCGTCCTGCCCGACGTGCTGCACACCTCGGTGCTCAGCCGTGCGATCCAGACCGCCAACATCGCCCTCGACGCGGCTGACCGCCTGTGGATCCCGGTCAAGCGCACGTGGCGCCTCAACGAGCGCCATTACGGTGCCCTCCAGGGCAAGGACAAGGCGCAGACGCTCGAAGAGTTCGGCAACGAGCAGTTCATGCTCTGGCGCCGTTCGTTCGACGTGCCGCCGCCGCCGCTGCCCGCCGATGACGAGTACAGCCAGGTCGGCGACCCGCGCTACGTCGGGATCGACGGCGAGGTGCCCGACACCGAGTCGCTGAAGATCGTCATCGACCGCATGCTCCCGTACTGGCACAGTGACATCGTCCCCGACCTGCAGGCCGGGAAGACCGTCCTGGTCACCGCGCACGGCAACTCGCTGCGCGGCCTCGTCAAGCACCTCGAGGGCATCAGCGACGCCGACATCGCCGAGCTGAACATCCCCACCGGCATCCCGCTGGTCTACCGTCTCGACGACGACCTCGCGCCGCTCGGCCCCGGTGAGTACCTCGACCCCGAGGCCGCCGCCGCCGGTGCCGCCGCCGTCGCTGCGCAGGGCTCGAAGGGCTGACGAGCCGCAACGCGAGAGGGGGTGGATGCCGTGGCATCCACCCCCTCTTCGTCGTTCTGCGTCAGGCGGCCGGGACCGGAGTCTCGTCGTCGGCGCCCGCCCAGTCGCCCGTGGCGAGGTAGACGACCTTCTTGGCGACCGAGACCGCGTGGTCGGCGAAGCGCTCGTGGTAGCGGCTGGCGAGCGTGGCGTCGACCGTGGCCGTGGCCTCGCCCTTCCACGAATCGCCGAGGACCTTCTCGAACACGCTGACGTGCAGCTCGTCGATGTCGTCGTCGTTGTCGCGGATCTCTTCGGCGATGCGCAGGTCTTGCGTGCGCAGGAGCTCGGCGAGCTTGCGCGCGACCTCCACGTCGAGCTCGCCCATGCGCGTGAAGGTGCTCTTCAGGCCCTTCGGGATCGCCCGCTCCGGGAACCGCGAGCGTGCGAGCTGCGCGATGTGCTCGGCCATGTCGCCCATGCGCTCGAGCGAGGCGCTCACGCGCAGAGCGGTGACGACGATCCGCAGGTCGCGGGCGACCGGCTGCTGGCGGGCGAGGATCTCGATGGCGAGCTCGTCGAGCGCCAGTGCCTTCTCGTCGATGATCGCGTCGGCCTCGATGACCTCCTCGGCGAGGGCGACGTCGCTCGTGCCGAACGCGCGCGTGGCACGGTCGATGGCGACCGCCACCAGGTCGGCGATCTCGACCAGTCGGCCCTGGACGTCCTCGAGGGACTGATGGAATACTTCGCGCATCGCGGTACCTTCCTCGTCGGCGGCACGGCACACAAACGTTCCGCGACCCTCGGGGGATTCTTCCGAGCGAAGGTTAACGAGTGGTGCTGTGACAGTGAATAGTAGCCTCTCGCCACCGCCCTCCCCGTCTGAACGGACGGTGACGCCCGATGGGCGGCTCTACGCTGGTGCCATGGATCAGACGCAGCTCTCGCTGCTCGCGCTCCTCGTGGGAATCATTGTCGGGAGCTCCGTCGTGGGTCTCGTCGTGGCCGCGCAGCGCGTTCGCGACCGGGCGGCCGCCCAGGGCTCGTCGGTTCTCCCCGAGGGGGTGGAGTCGGTGCTCGGTGCCCTCGACGACCCCGCCGTCGTGTGCGACACGTCGGGCACGGTACTGGCGCTCTCGCCCGCCGCCGAGGTCTTCGGGCTGGATGCCGGCAGCGCGATCGCCGACGAGGATCTGCGCCGCGTCGCGCGCGAGGCCCGCGACAACGGCGCCGCCGTGAGCGAGAACCTGCGCCTCCGGCGGGGAGCGGCCCCCGCCGAGCCGCGCCTGGTCGCCGTTCGTGCCGCACCCGTCTCGGCCCGCCTCGTGCTGTTGGTGCTGCGCGACATCACCGAACGCGAGCGCGTCGAGGAGATGCGCCGCGACTTCGTCGCCAACACCAGCCACGAGCTCAAGACACCCGTCGGTGCCGTGAGCCTGCTGGCCGAGGCGATCGAGTCCGCCGCCGATGACCCTCCGCAGGTGCGGTACTTCTCCGGGCGCCTCCAGGCCGAGATCTCGCGGTTGTCCGCGCTCACCAATCGCATCCTGAGCCTGTCGCGGCTGCAGGCCTCGGACGAGCTCAGCGAGGTCCGCGACGTCTCGATCGACGAGGTCGTCACCGCGGCGATCGAGTCGCACACGATCCAGGCCGACTCGGCGCAGGTTACCGTCGTGCGCGGTGGCACGAAGGGCCTGTGGGTGCGCGGGGAGCCGCAGATCCTCACCGAGGCGCTCGGCAACCTCATCGCCAACGCCATCGCGTATTCGCCGCACGGGTCCAAGGTGGGCGTCGGGGTCAAACTCGACGAGAACGTCGTGGAGATCGCGGTCACCGACCGCGGCATCGGCATCCCCGAGAGCGATCAGCACCGCGTCTTCGAGCGCTTCTACCGCGCGGATCAGGCGCGATCCCGTCGCACCGGTGGCACCGGCCTCGGACTGTCGATCGTCAAGCACGCCGTGCAGCGCCACGGCGGCGAGGTGCGGTTGTGGTCGCGCCCCGAACGCGGGTCCACGTTCACCATCCGACTGCCCCGGTCCGAGGCACCCGACCTCGACCTCGTTCGTCCCAAGGCGCGTCGCAAGAGCCGCAAGACCGGCTCCGCCGCCCGCCCCGCACCCGTGAAGGGAGACACCGCATGACCCGCGTTCTGATCGTCGAGGACGAGCCCGATCTCGCAGACCCGCTCGCCTACCTGCTGCGACGGGAGGGTTACGAGGTCGAGATCGCCGAGGACGGTGCGCTGGCCCTCACCGCGTTCCGTGAGCGCGGTGCCGACATCCTCCTGCTGGATCTGATGCTCCCCGGGATGCCGGGCACCGAGGTGTGCCGTCAGCTGCGGCTGACGTCGCAGGTGCCGATCATCATGCTCACCGCCAAGGACTCGGAGGTGGACATCGTCGTGGGGCTCGAGCTCGGCGCGGACGACTACGTCACCAAGCCCTACTCGACCCGGGAGCTGCTCGCGCGCATGCGCGCGGTGCTGCGCCGCCGGAGCCCGGAGGAGTCCGACCTCGACGAGCGCATCCTCACCGGCGGTCGCGTGACCCTCGACATCGACCGGCACACGGTCTCGGTCGACGGCGCCGAGATCAACATGCCGCTGAAGGAATTCGAGCTGCTCGAGGTCCTCATGCGCAACGCCGGTCGCGTGCTCACGCGCGGCCAGCTCATCGACCGCGTATGGGGGACCGACTACTTCGGCGACACCAAGACGCTGGACGTGCACATCAAGCGCATCCGGTCGCGCATCGAGCAGAGCCCGAGCGAGCCGTCGATGCTCGTGACCGTTCGCGGTCTCGGCTATCGCTTCGAGGCCTGACTCGCCGCAACGACGAAGGCGCCGACGGAATCCCGTCGGCGCCTTCGTCGTGTGAGGTCAGGAAGACGGCGTGGGCGTCGGCGTCGCCACCAGAAGACCCGTTGGCGTCGGGGTCGGCGCGAGCGGGCGCAAGTACTCGAGCGCGCCGTCGAGCACGGGCACCTGGATGAGGGCACCCTCGGCATCGCCGGACTGGAAGAAGATCGGGATCGTCGAGCCGGGGACGGCATCGATGCCGTCGAGCTGCAGGGGCGCGACGTCGTTCGCCAGGTCGCCGAGGCTGAGCGTGCGGCCGGCCGCGACGTTCACCGAGGCGCGGACGGCGCTGCTGCCCTCGCCGACCTCGAGCCGCAGCATCTGCGACTTCGTGGTGTCGTTGACGATGGCGGCGACGAAGTTGCCGACCGTGCCCTCTTCATCGGCCACGATCAGGGCGTTGCGCACCTGCAAGGGGCCCGACTCGGGCACGTTCACCCCGTCGGAGGCGGAGTAGTCGATGGTGGTCGCCTGGGGGGCAACGAGGTTGCATCCCGTCGTGCCCAGAACGACAGCGGCACCAACGGCCAGAGACGCGAACAGGCGCGATTTCACGGATCCTCCCGGAACGACAAACGGCATCCTGATTATCCTACGGGGTCCGGACGTGCCGCCCGCCCGCCGCGGTCCTCCTCGCGCGCGTGGAGGAGGGATCGTCCGGGGTGGGGCGGAACTTTAGCGCATCGGGCCCTGTGGTATCCTGGATGTTGCCGAAAGGACATAACTCCATGCTTTTTGAGGTTGGCGAGACCGTCGTTTACCCGCACCATGGCGCGGCCACGATCATCGAGGTCAAAGAACGCGTCATCAAGGGCGAGACGAAGAAGTACCTGAAGCTCAACGTCACGCAGGGCGACCTCGTCATCGAGGTCCCCGCCGACAACGTCGACCTGGTCGGCGTTCGTGACGTGATCGGCAAAGAGGGTCTCGACCGCGTGTTCGAAGTGCTGCGTGCCCCCTTCACCGAGGAGCCGACCAACTGGTCGCGCCGCTACAAGGCGAATCTCGAGAAGCTCGCTTCGGGCGACGTGATCAAGGTGAGCGAGGTCGTGCGCGACCTGTGGCGCCGGGATCAGGACCGTGGTCTCTCCGCGGGCGAGAAGCGCATGCTGGCCAAGGCCCGGCAGATCCTCGTCTCGGAGCTCGCCCTGGCCGAGAAGACCGACGAAGACCGCGCGAGCGTCGTGCTCGACGAGGTCCTGGCGTCCTGATCCCGCGCGCGGTTCGTCCGCGCGTCCGCGCTAGCGTGGTCGGGTGATTCCCTCACCCGTTCCGCGTCTGGCCGTCATCGTCGTCGCCGCCGGCTCCGGCACACGCCTGGCCGGCGGCGCTCCGAAGGCATTCGTCGGGCTCGACGAGCACACGATCCTGCGGCACGCGCTGCGGGGCGTCTTCGGCGCGCCGCGCGCACAGGTCGTCATCGTCGTGCCCGCCGGCTTCGAGGGTCCCGCCCTCACCGACGCCCGCGAGGTGGCCGGCGACCGGATCGATCTGGTGTCGGTGGTGTCGGGCGGAGCCACGCGCCAGTCCTCGGTCGCCGCGGGGCTCGCCGGGCTCTGGGCCGACGTCGACACGGTCCTGGTGCACGATGCGGCGCGCGCCCTCACGCCGCCCGCGGTGTTCGAGCGGGTGGTGGCGGCCCTGGAACGCGGAGCCGACGCGGTGATCCCGGCCGTCCCCGTCGTGGACACGATCAAGCGCGTGGATGCCACGGGCGCGATCGTCGCGGCGGTGGACAGGTCCGAGCTGGCTGCGGCGCAGACCCCGCAGGGGTTCCGGCGCGGTGTCCTGGAGGAGGCGCTCGCCTCCGCCGACGCCGACCACACCGACGACGCCGCTCTCGTGGCCGCCGCCGGCCACGACGTGATCACGGTGGACGGCGATGCGGCCTCGTTCAAGATCACCACGGGGCCCGATCTCGACCGCGCCCGAGCCCTGCTCTCGGCTCCGGTTCCGGCGGCCCACCCGTCCCCGCCGCAACGGACCCCGCGCGTGGGCATCGGCACGGACGTCCACGGCTTCGGCGGCGAGGGCACGCTGTGGCTCGCCGGTCTGGAATGGCCGGGGGAGCCGGCGCTGTCCGGCCACTCCGACGGCGATGCCGTCGCGCACGCGATCGTCGACGCGGTGCTCGCGGCGGCAGGACTCGGTGACATCGGGACTCACTTCGGCACCGATCGGCCCGAGTTCGCGGGCGCGCACGCCGAGGCCTTCCTCGCCCACACGCGCAACCTCGTGGCGGCGGCCGGCTGGCGGATCGGCAACGTCTCGGTGCAGGTGCAGGCGAACCGTCCGCGGTTCGCGTCGCGCCGTGACGAGGCGGAGCGCGTCCTGTCCGAGGCCCTCGGGGGAGCGCCGGTCTCGGTGAGCGCGACGACCACGGACGGGCTCGGCTTCACGGGCCGCACCGAGGGTGTCGCCGCCTTCGCGACCGCCTTGGTCGTCCCGGTCTAGATCTCTCGCGTCATGAACGTCGACAGCGGGTCGGCGCGGTATGACCCGAACGGCGGGCATTCGACGAACCCCTCGCTCGCGTAGAGGCCGCGCGCGGCGGCGAAATCGTCGCCGCTGCCGGTCTCGAGCCACAGGCTCCGGATGCCGCGTGCCCGTGCCTCGGCCATGATGTGCCGGAGGATCGCCCGGCCGATGCCCTTCCCGAGGAACGCCTCGGTGACGCGCATCGACTTCAGCTCCCCGGCATCCTCGCCCCAGGCCGCCAGCGCGCCGATGCCCACGAGCTCGCCATCCACTCGCGCCGCCCACAGCAGCGCGCCGTTGTCGACGAGCGCATCCGCGTCGAGCGCGTGGCAGCTCTCGGGCGGGGTGTCCTCGAGCATGCCCGAGACGTGGGCGGTCACGAGGGCACGGGTGTCGGCGGCGGACAGGTCGTCGGGGTGGATCTCGAGGGCCATGCCGAGACACTAACGGCGGCGTGTTTCGGGCACGGGTCGCCGTCAGGGGCGGCCGGTAGGCTTGTGCGGTGACCGTTCGGCTGTATGACACGAAAGCGCAGGCTCTGCGCGACTTCGTCCCCGTCGACCCCGCGAACGTCACGATGTACGTCTGCGGCCCCACCGTGCAGTCCGGTCCGCACATCGGCCATGTCCGCGCCGCCCTCGCGTTCGACCTGCTCCGCCGCTGGCTCGCGCACCGCTTCGGTCGGGTCACGTTCGTGCGCAACGTCACCGACATCGACGACAAGGTGCTCGCCAACGCCACCGACACCGAGCCGTGGTGGGCGCTCGCGTACCGCATGGAGCAGGAGTTCTCGCACGCGTACGCCGCCGTCGGCATCCTTCCCCCCACTTACGAGCCGCGCGCCACCGCCTCGGTGACGCAGATGCAGGAGCTCATCGCCGAGCTCATCGATCGCGGACACGCCTACGCCGCCGCCGGCGACGTCTACTTCGACGTGCGGTCCTGGCCCGCCTACGGCGAGCTCACGCGTCAGAGCGTGGATGCCATGGAGTCGGCGGCCGACGCCGACCCGCGCGGCAAGCGCGATCCCCGCGACTTCGCGCTGTGGAAGGGCGCGAAAGAGGGCGAGCCGACCTCCGCGATCTGGACGTCGCCGTGGGGCGAGGGCCGACCGGGGTGGCACATCGAATGCTCCGCGATGTCACGGCGCTACCTCGGGCCCGAGTTCGACATCCACGGCGGCGGCCTCGATTTGCGCTTCCCCCACCACGAGAACGAGATCGCCCAGTCGACCGCCGCGGGCGATCCGTTCGCGCGCTACTGGGTGCACAACGGTCTCGTGACCGTCGACGGGCAGAAGATGTCGAAGTCGCTCGGCAACTTCGTCCTCGCCGATGACGTGCTCGCCGAGCGCGACGCGCGGGTCGTGCGGTACGCCCTCGCCGGAGCCCACTACCGCTCGAGCCTGGACGTCTCGGACCGCGCCTTCGAGGAGGCGGCCGCGGCGCTCGGTCGTATCGACACGTTCACCCAGCGCGTCCAGCGGGCCGCGGCGGAGTCCGCGCTCGATGCCGCCGACTCGCTGCCCGAGCCATTCGCCGCGGCGATGGACGACGATCTCGGCGTTCCCCAGGCGCTCGCGGTGATCCACGAGACGGTGCGCGCCGGCAACGTCGCGATCGACGGCGGAGATCTCCGCGCCGCCGTGGCCGCCGCCCGGGCGGTCGTCGCAATGCTCGCCGTCCTCGGCCTCGAGCTCACCGAATCAACCGCCGGGGGTGGAGTCGACGTCGCCCTCGACGCCCTCGTGCAGGAGATGATCGCGCAGCGCGCCCGCGCTCGCGCCGACAAGGACTGGGCGGCCGCCGATCGCATCCGAGATGCCATCGCCGCCGCCGGAATCACGCTGGAGGACACTCCGGCCGGAACCAATTGGAGTATCGATGCCTAAGCCTGGACGCCCGGGAGCACGCAACCCCGGCAAGAAGAAGGGGCCCCTGAAGGGCACCGGCGGACACTCGCGCAAGGCGCTCGAGGGCAAGGGCCCCACGCCCAAGGCCGAGGACCGCGCCTGGCACGTCGCGGGCAAGCGCAAGGCCGCTCAGGAGCGCTACGCCGCCGCGGGCGGCAAGGGCAAGCCGGGCGTGCGCCCGGTCGGCTCCTCGCAGGGCCGCGGGCGTGCGAAGCAGGCCGATGACACCGAAACGGTCACCGGCCGCAACTCCGTCCTCGAGGCCCTGCGCGCCAAGATCCCGGCCACCGCGTTCTACATCGCGCAGCGCGTCGAGATGGACGACCGCGTCAAAGAGATGCTGTCGATCGTCACGAACCGCGGCATCCCCGTCCTCGAGGTCACGCGCCCCGAGCTCGACCGGATGGCCGGGTTCGACGGCGTGCACCAGGGTGTCGCGCTCAAGGTGCCGCCGTACGAGTACGCGCACCCGCAGGACATGCTCGAGAAGGTCGTCGACCGCGGTGAGCTGCCGCTGTTCGTCGCCCTCGACGGTGTGACCGACCCGCGCAACCTGGGCGCGATCATCCGCTCGACCGCCGCGTTCGGCGGCCAGGGGCTCATCCTTCCGCAGCGCCGGTCGGCGAGCGTGAACTCGGCGGCGTGGAAGACCAGCGCCGGCGCGGCCGCGCGCGTCCCCGTCGCTCTCGCGGCGAACCTCACCGCGACGCTGAAGGAGTTCAAGAAGCAGGGTGTCTTCATCCTCGGTCTGGCCGGAGACGGCGACGTGTCGCTGCCCTCGCTCGAGCTCGCGGACCGTCCCGTCGTGATCGTCGTCGGCTCCGAGGGCAAGGGTCTCTCGCGCCTGGTCACCGAGACGTGCGACCAGGTCGTGTCGATCCCGATCTCGACGGCGGCCGAGTCGCTGAACGCCGGGATCGCGGCATCCGTCGCGCTCTATCAGGTCTCGACGCTGCGCCACGCCGGCTAAGCGGCTCCGCCGCCCCGCATGAGGGCGAGCGCGTCGAGGGAGGGGTCGACCTCGCCGCGCTCGATGGCGTGGCCGACGGCGACGATCGCCTCGTTGACGGGAGTCGGGATGCCGAGTCGGCGACCGGCCGCCACCACGGTGCCGTTGATGTCATCGACCTCGCTGCGTCGGCCCTTGCGCCAGTCCTGGAGGACGGTCGTCGTCGCCCCGGGCACCGTGAACCGTTCGTAGAGCGCGTCGAGCATCGTCACGACGACGTCGGGTGACGCGGCGATCGAGGCGGGCGTGAGGCCGAAGATCGGCAGGACGCGGTGATCCCCGGCGGCCCGGAGGGCCTCGCGTCCGGCCTCGAGCATGAGGTCGCGCATACCGGGCACCGCGATCGCGTCGACCATGGGGAGGCCGAGCGCGGCCGTCGGAACCAGGACCGAGGCGTTGCTGACGAGCTTCATCCACTTCGCCGAGGCGATGTCGTCCACGCGGGCGACCTCTCCGGCGTGGGAGAGGACGTCGGCGACGTCGTGGCCGCGCCGGGCGGTGGCATCCACCGCGAACCACGAACGCTCGGGGTCGACGTGGCGGTGGACGACACCGGGGTCGGTCATGGTCGAGGAGATCTCGATCACCGTTCCGACGCAGCGGTCGGCGCCCACGACGTCGGCGACGGTCTGCGTCGTCATGCCGTTCTGGACCGCGGCGATCGCGCCGTCCTGGGCGAGGTACGGCTCGATGAGCGTCGCGGCCCAGCGGGCGTCGTAGGCCTTCGTCACGAGCAGCACCAGGTCGAAGGTCTCGCGGAGCGTGGCGACCTCGCAGAGGTGCAGCGTCCGCGGGTGGACGTGGCGCGTTCCCGACGGCATCTCGATGCGCAGGCCGTCGCGACGCATGGCGTCGACGTGCGCGGGCCACTGCTCGATGAGCACCGGATCGAGGCCCGCGTCGATGAGATCTGCGCCGATCGAGGCGCCGTTGGCACCGGCGCCCAGCACGGCGATGGACGGTGTGGACATCATGCTCCTTCGTTGGAGTGTGGGCGTACGTGGGCGGGGGATGTTGCGCCGATCATCCAATTGGACTGAACGGAAATCGCACTCTTGCCTCCGCCTTGCAGAGAGTGTAAACCAGGAACGAACATTCTCGATGGGGAGAAGGCCATGACCGACACCACACCCGCCGCCGAGCAGTTCTCGGCAGATCGCCCGTTCGTCTTCCGCAATGCGACGGTGATCACCATGGACGAACAGGGCGTCCTCGAGGACGCCGACGTCCTCGTGATCGGCCGCGACATCGCCGCGGTCGGGCACCGTCTCGACGTGCCCGAGGGCACCCTCGAGATCGACGCTTCCGGGGGCATCGTCACCCCCGGTTTCGTCGACACGCACCGCCACATGTGGCAGTCCGCTCTGCGCGGCTACGGCGGCGACTGGGCGCTGAGCCAGTACTTCGTCTTCTACTACCTGAACTGGGGCGAGGTCTTCCGCCCCGAGGACGTCTACGCCGGCAACCTCCTCAGCGCACTGGAATCCGTCGACACCGGTGTCACCACCACCCTGGACTGGTCGCACGGCTTGCGCACGCCCGAATACGGCGAGGCCGCGCTGCAGGCGCTGCGCGAGATTCCCGGCCGCTTCGTGCTCGGGTACGGCAACTACCTCGGGGCGCCGTGGGAGTGGGCCAACGCCCCCGAGTTCCGCGACTTCGTCTCGCGCAACTTCTCGGCGCAGAACGACATGATGGGCCTGCAGTTGGCCTTCGACGTGCCCGGGGCCTCCGACTTCCCCGAGCGCGGCGCGTTCGAAGCCGCGCGCGAGCTCGGTCTGCGCGTCACGACGCACGCGGGCGTGTGGGGCGCCACCACCGACACCGCCATCACGCAGATGTACGACGCCGGGTTCATGACTCCCGAGATCTGCTACGTCCACTCCGCCTCGCTGAACGAGCAGAGTTACCAGAAGATCGCCGCGACCGGCGGCACCGTCTCGGTCGCGACCGAGTCCGAGCAGAGCGCGGGGCAGGGGTATCCCTCCACGTGGGCCATCCGCAAGCACGGCATCTCGGCATCCCTCTCGATGGACACGAGCGTGTGGTGGAGCGCCGACTTCTTCTCGGCCATGCGGGCGACCCTCAGCGCCGACCGCTCGCGCGATCACCTCGAGGCGCACGCGCGCGGCGAGACGATCGTGGCCAACCGGCTGCGCGCCGAGGACGTGCTGCGCATGGCGACGATGGGCGGTGCCCTCTCGCTCGGAATGGAGGACCGCATCGGCTCGCTCACCCCGGGCAAACGCGCCGACATCGTGCTCATCAAGAACGACGAGTCGCCCGCGATGACCCCGATCCTGCACCCCTACGCCCACGTCGTGTACCAGGCCGGAACGGCCGACGTGCACACCGTCGTGGTGGACGGGAAGGTCGTGAAGTACCAGGGCGCGCGCATCGGTCTGCCGCTCGCTCCGGTGCGCGACAAGGTCGCGGCGTCGGTGGAGTACGTGCGCTCGAAGCTGGGGGAGCAGGCGTGGGCCGAGGGGATGCACCCCGAGATCCCCGTCGACGAGGAGATCGAGAACCCCTACCGCTACACCGACGGCGACGCTCATGTCGTCGCCCGCTCCCACGACTGAGAGGACCGCATGATCCTGCACGCCGCACTGTTCACCTGGAGACCCGAGGTCCGCCCGGAGGAGGTGGAGGCGCTGACGGGAGCGCTCGAGGAGATGGCGACGGCGTTGCCGATGCTGCGCGGCTACCGCTGCGGCACCAACCTCCGCCTGCGTCCGAGTCCCGCCGACTACGCCGTGATCGCTCTGGTCGCCGACGAAGAAGCACTCGGGGCGTACCTCGATTCCCCGGAGCACGCGGCGGTGTACGCCGCCCACCTGTCGCGGATGATCGAGTCGCGCCAGGCTGTGCAGCTCGACGTGCCGGACGGAACGACCCTGTGACCGACATGCGGGCCGCGGTGCTGTACGGATCGGGCGATCTGCGCGTCGAAAGCCGCGCCGTGCCCACGCCCGGTCCCGGAGAGGCCCTCGTCCGCGTGACCGGGTGCGGGGTGTGCGGATCGGATGCCACGGAGTACTCCCGGGGGCCTGTGCTCACACAGCTGCCCGTCGTCCTGGGGCACGAGTTCACCGGAATCGTCGAAGCGGTCGGCGAGGGAGTCGATCTTGCCGTCGGCGCGCAGGTCGTGTGCGGCGCCGGGATCTCGTGCGGCGAGTGCAAGCCCTGCCGGTCGGGTCGGACCAACCTGTGCCGTCACTACCGGACGGCCGGGCTCCAGGTAGACGGCGGGTTGGCCGAATTCGTCCGCGTCCCCGCCGCCACGCTGTTGGACGTCACGGCGTGGGGGCTGGCATCCGACACGCTCGCCCTCGCGCAGCCGATGGCCATCGCCGTCCACGCCGTCGCCCGCAGTGGACTGTCGGCGGGTCAGGATGCCGTGATCCTCGGCATCGGCGGCATCGGGGCCTTCTTGACCGTCGCGGCCGCGGCCGTCGGCGCACGCGTCATGGCGGTGGACCGTTCCGAGGCGCGGCTCGCCCTCGCGCGCGACCTCGGCGCCGAGCGGACGTTCGTGGCGGGGGAGAGCACCGTCGTCGCCGAGCTCGCCGCGGCGGGGTGGGAGGCCGACGTGCTGTTCGAGGTCAGCGGATCGCGCGCCGGCTGGGACGAGATCGTGGCGGCGGCCCTGCCCGGTGCGGTCCTGGTGCCGGTCGGCATCCAACGCGAAGACGTCCCCGTTCCGCTGGGATCGTGGACGCTGCGCGAGTACACGATCGTCGGAACCGTCGCCCACGCGATGGCCGCCGATCTTCCGCGGGCGGTCGAACTGCTCGCGGCTCGGGAAGACTGGACGGATGTCGCCGACGAAGTGCTCCCGCTCGACGACGTGGCCGAGGGTGCTCTCGGCCCGCTCACCCACGGCGGCGCACGGCAGATCAAGACGATCATCGACCCCACCGCGACGCGGCGTCGGTCCGCGCGTCACGGCGTCGGTCCGCGCGTCACGGCGTGACGCGCTGAGCGCGGTCAGCGGTCGAGGTCGTCCATCGCCCGGAGGACGTCGACCGCTGACTCGATCGTCTCGCGCGGGGCGCCCAGTTGCTGCCCCGCCGACGGCATGGCCTGATTCTGTTCGCGGCGACCGACGACGAACCAGATGCCGCGCGCGATCGCGTCGCTCTGGTTGACGTACAGGTGCGGCCGCACCGAGTCGAAGTGCAGGCTGTCGCCGGGCCTCAGAGTGAACGTGTCGAACTCCAAGCGCAGGGTCAGCTCGCCCTCGAGCAGATAGGCGTACTCCATTCCGGCGTGGCGCATCATCTTGCCCTCGACGGAGCTGGACGCCCCGGGCTGGTACGTCACCAGCAGCGCGTCGGCGGGGCCGGCGCCGGCGGCCAGGCGCTCCCACCGCACCCCGTTCTCCATGTCGAGCACGGCGTTGTCGGCGGCGTGCTGCACCGTCGGGTCGGCGAGCGCGGGTTCGGGCGCGGGGGCCGCGGCACCGACCACGGGGCTCGCGGAGACCCCGAGGAGCTCGTCGATCGAGATGCCGAGGTGGGTGACGATGGCGTACAGCGTCGACACCGACGGTTGGGTCTTGCCCGTCTCCACCTGGGAGATGAGGCTGGCCGAGACGCCGAGGGAACTCGCCACGCTCCGCAGGCTCAGCCCCCGCTGCAGCCGCGCGTCCCGCAGTCTGCCACCGATGTCGTCGGTCATGTCGGCGCCTCCTCTTCCGAAGGCGGTGACTCCGATCATCGGGGTCCCGCCTCTTGGAGCACCACGCTACCCGCCGCCCTGCACACAGCGTGTGCGCCGCGCCTGAACACGGCGGGGCCTCACCCGATCCCGGGGACGTCCAGCAGGACGTCGACGTTGGCGGCGGAGCGCGTCATCCGGCCCGCCTCGATCTCGCGGGCGAGTCGGACCGTGTGCGCGTTGTAGGGGGCTGCCTGCCCGGCGGCGGCGAGCACCGACACCACGAGGCCGTTCACTTCGTCGTACTCGGCGTGCCGGTCCTTCATCCAGTCCTGCAGCACCGTGGTCTTGGTGTCGGGAAGCGAGAAGCTGTCGAGCACCTCGCCCAACAGGTCGGAGGCGTAGCGGTCGGGGTCGGTCACGGCCTCGTCGGAGAGGCCGAAGATCGGCACCAGCCGGCTCCCGTCGGCGAGGGCCGCGCGCGCCGCTTCCTTTCCGCACTCGATCATGAAGTCGTGGACGCCGGGGAGGGCGACGGCGGACGCGAGCGGGAGGTCGAGGATCGCGGAGGGGACGAGCTCCCCGGCATTGGCGACGAGCTTCATCCATTTGGAGGAGCGGATGTCGGGGGACACGTCGACGCGACCCGTGTGCGAGAGGACCGCTTGCACCTCGTGCTCCCGGCCGCGGGCGGCATCGTCGTACGCGCCGACGGCGAACCACGAGCCCGAGACGGGGGTCTGCCGGTTCACGATGCCGGGCTCGAACATGTTCGAGGCCACCTCGATGACGGCGCCCATCGTCCGGTGCGCGCCGACGGCGGCGGCGATGGCATCCTGGGTCATCCCGTTCTGCAGCCCGACCACGAGTCCGTCATCGGCGACGTGGGGGGCGATGAGCTCGGCGACCCAGCGAGTGTCGTAGGCCTTCACGACGATGAAGACGATGTCGAACGGCTCTCGCAGCGTCGCGACCTCGCACAGGTGCAGGGGGTGGACGGGCGTCACGTGCGTCTCGTCGGGAAGACGCACCTCGATCCCGCGGGCACGCATCGCCTCGACGTGGGCGGGCCACTGCTCGATGTACGTCACGTCGAGCCCGGCGCGAAGGAGATCCGCGCCGATGCTCGCTCCCTGTGCGCCCGTGCCCAGCACGGCGATGCGGGGGGTCGTTGTGTTCATGGGTCCTCCTCGACGCCATCAAAACGTTCGCTGCTGCTTTACAAATCTGGGAGCGACTGTACATTCGTGTGTAGTTCAGCACAACGTCGGGTCGAGGAAGACCCGAACGGATCGCGAGGGAGCGAGCAAGAAATGCGCACACTCATCCGCAACGTGGCGGCGGCCACGGTCGATGACGACCTGGGGGACCTGACCCGCACCGACATCCTCATCGAGGACGGGGTCATCCGCGAGATCCGCCCCGACATCTCGGTCGCCGACGCCGAGATCGTGGACGGGCGCGACAAGATCGCCATCCCCGGCATGGTCGACACGCACCGCCACACGTGGCAGACCGCTCTGCGCGGCATCCTGGCCGACGGCAACATCCCCGATTACCTGCGCGGCATCCGGTTGCACATGGCTCCGCTCTACCGCGCCCAGGACATGTATGCGGGCAACTACGTGGGCGCCCTCGACGCGCTCAACTCCGGCATCACCACGATCGTCGACTACTGTCACAACATCCTCGACCCCGACGGCGCCCACGCCGCCGTGACGGGGCTCCGGGATGCCGGCATCCGGGCGCTCTACGGACACGGGCTCACCCCGATCACCACGAACACGTGGAGTCAGTCTCGGGGCGGGTCGGAGGCCGGATCCGATCCGGCCGCCCTGGCCACGCGGGCGCGGCTCGCGCGCGAGATCCGGGACCAGTACTTCGCGAGCGACGACCAGCTGCTGCGGTTCGGTATCGCGCCCCAGGAGCTGGCGATCGCCCCCGTGGCCGACGTGGCCGCCGAGTTCCGCCTCGCGCGCGAGCTGGGGGCCCGCGTGACGATGCACGCCAATCAGGTCATGGTGCGTCAGCTGTTCCAGGACGTCGAGATGCTGCACGCCCACGACCTGCTCGCCGACGACCTGCTCCTCGTGCACTGCACCTTCAACACCCCCCGCGAGTGGGAGCTGCTGAAGGACAGCGGCGTGACGGTGTCGGTGTGCGCCGAGACCGAGATGCAGATGGGCATGGGGTATCCGGCCATCAGCGAGGCCACCGCCTTCACTCCCGGGCCGACCCTCGGCATCGACTGCGTGTCGGGCAACGGCGGCGACATGGTCTCGCACAGCCGCCTCGTGCTGCAGGCGTCGCGCTATCGCGCCGACGAGCCGGGGTACGCGGCGATGCGGGCCCCGCAGGAGATGTCGTGGACGACGAAGGATGCGCTGCGGTGGGCGACGCTCAACGGTGCGCGGGCGGCGGGTGTGGACCATCTCGTCGGTTCGCTCACCCCGGGCAAACGCGCGGACATCGTTCTGGTGGACATGTCGGGCATCAGCCAGGTGGGGTGGAACAGGGCCGACCCGACCGGGGCGGTCATCTCGCAGGCGCACGCCGGCTGCATCGACACGGTGTTCGTGGACGGGCGCATCGTCAAGCGCGGCGGCACACTGTCTCACGTCGACCTGCCGGCCGCGACGGCGACCCTCGAGCGCTCCCACGAGTACCTGTATGAGCGGATGGGCGGTGCGGCGTCCTTCATTCCGCAGCCCCCGATCGACATTCCGCTGTACCGCGAGCGCGCGTGAAATTCAGTCCTGCTGGACGAACTGCACATAGTGATAACAAATACTTGACATGTTCAGTCTGGCTTTTTAGCATCCAATCAACGCACATCACCGGAGCGAGGACGCTCCGGTTCGACGAGGGAGTCACCACCACATGAGCGAGCGCACGCTGCTGCGGGGAGGGACCGTCATCACGGCCGTCCGCCCCGGCGAGGTCCTCACCGACACCGACATCCTGATCGGCGCCAACGGGACGATCGAGGCCATCGGACAGGGTCTGGATGCCGCGGGTGCCGAGGTCATCGACGTGCGCGGACGCATCGTGCACCCGGGCTTCGTCGACACCCACCGGCACACGTGGCAGTCGGTCGTCCGCAACCTCGCGTCGGACTGGTCGCTCACGGAGTACCTGGTGGGACTGCACTCCGGGCTCAGCAAGCACTTCCGCCCCGAGGACACCTACACCGGCAACTACCTGGGCGCCCTCGAGGCCCTCGACTCCGGCATCACGACCCTCGTGGACTGGTCGCACAACCTCGCGACCCCCGAGCACGCGGACGCCGCCGTCGCCGCCCTCAAGGACACCGGGATGCGCGCCGTCTTCGCGCACGGCGGCGGCGCCGACCAGTGGGGGAGCCTCCCGTCGGCCAATCCGCACCCGGAGGACGCCCGCCGCGTCCGCGACGAGCACTTCGCCTCGAGCGACGGTCTGGTCACGATGGCGCTCGCGCTGCGCGGTCCGCAGTTCGTCACTCCCGAGGTCAACGTCCTGGACTTCCGGCTCGCGGCCGACCTCGACCTCCGCGTCACGATGCACGCCGGCGACGGCTACTGGGGCAAGTCCGGCCCGATCCACAAGCTCCACGCCGACGGACTCCTCTCGGACCGCACCACGTACGTGCACTGCTGCACCCTCAGCGACGACGAGCTGCGCCTCATCGCCGACAGCGGCGGCACCGCCTCGGTCGCCCCCGACGTCGAGATGCAGATGGGTCACGGCTTCCCGGCCACCGGCCGTCTGCTGCGCGCCGGCATCCGCCCGACGTTCTCGATCGACGTGTGCAGCTCGAACGGCGGCGACATGTTCGCCACGATGCGCACCGCCATCGGGATGCAGCGCGCCCTCGACAACGCCCCCTCGGTCGACACCGGCGAGGTCCTCGAACGCATCAGTCTCACGTGCGCCGACGTCGTGCAGTTCGCCACGATCGACGGCGCGCACGCCGCGGGCCTGGCCGAGACGACGGGTTCGATCGCCGTGGGCAAGGCCGCCGACATCGTGGTCCTCGACGACCGTTCGCTCGCGCTGACGCCGCTGAACAACCCGATCGGCAGCCTCGTGTACTCCGCCCACCCCGGTCTCGTGCGCGACGTGTTCGTGCAGGGGCGCCGGGTGAAGAAGGACGGCGAGCTCGTGGGGGTGGACCTCGGCCGGCTGAAGGCGGATGCCGAGGCCTCCCGCAGCTACCTGCTGGGCGAGATGCCCGAGGCGCGTCTGGACGGCACCTGGCACCCCACGCTGGTGACGGCATGACCGACCTCGCCGCTCCCGCCCGCATCGCGCCGAAGGACCACGGTCCCACGGCGCGGATGGTCCTGGCCTGGCCGGGGACCCGCGCGCTCATCGCCGTGGCGGCGTTGTTCCTGATCAGCCCGGTGATCGCGCCGGGGAGCGTGGGGCCGACGGCGATCGTCTCGATGCTGCCGTTCGCGGCTCTCATCGCGATCGTGGCGGTCGGGCAGACGCTCGTGATCCAGCAGGGCGGACTCGACCTCTCCATCCCCGGCGCCGTCACGCTCGGAGCCCTCATCGTCGCCCGCTTCGGTGCGGACGACGCTCTGGGGCTGCCGGGGGCCATCGCCGCCGCGATCATCGCCACCGCCGCCTTCGGCCTGGCCAGCGGCGTCGTCATCACGCTGTTCGGTCTGCCGCCGCTCGTCGTCACGATCGCGGTGAACGCCCTGATGATCGGCACCGTGCAAGCGCTCTCGGGCGGCTTCGCCACCCAGAGCC
>NZ_CAKKMM010000005.1:0-38783 GCF_918698205.1 Microbacterium sp. Bi128
GCGCTCGTTCATGCGGTGCGGCGGATGCCGGCGGCGATGATGTGGGCCTTGGTGGGCCGGGAGTAGAAGCCGAAGCTGTCGTCGTCGTCGGAAGCGGAGACGGTGGCGGTGAGTAGATCTTCGCCGTCCGGCGTGTGCTGCCGTCGCTCTCCGTGGAGATGGAATCCCGGCTGTCGGTCTCGTCCTGGCGACGGTCTTCACGCAGAGCGGCTGGGTCGGAGCAATGGCGGTGACCGCCGCGACTCTCGTCGTGGCGGCGCTGATCGTCTGGCACCGTGCCCGATCCGGTCTCGTTCGTGCGCTGGATCCTGATCATGCCGTGCGCCGGAGCCGATCTCTGTCGTGGTCACCGGGCAACCCGGGTGAGCTGTTCCAAATCGGCACAGCGCTGTGGCGGAATCCTCCCTGAGAGTAGAGCTCATCCACCGAGTGGTCGCCTAGTTCCTGCAGGCGCCGAGCATCAACGAAGGAGTTATGCGATGTCCTCGTCATCCACCGCGACCGCAGTCGTCCCGAGCGCCCTGCGTGATCTGTATCTGGGCTGGTCCGAGCTCATGGCCACCCACGAGCTGGACATGCGGCTGTTCCGCAGCATCTTCGATGAATGGCACCAGCCGACCATCGAACCGGAAAATGTCACCTACAAGGAGGAGACGGTCGGCGGCGTGCCCGGCATCTGGGCGTTCCCGGCCGGAGCCGATCGCTCCAAGGTCCTCCTCTACACGCACGGCGGCGGGTTCGCCGTCGGCTCTGCGGCCAGCCACCGGAAGCTCGCCGCGCACGTCGCGAAGGCGGCCGGGGTAACAGCGTTCGTGCTGGACTACCGTCGCGCGCCCGAGCACCCGCACCCCGCCCAGGTAGACGACGGGGTCGCGGCGTTCGAGGCCCTGCTGGAGCGGGGGGTCCACCCCGAGGACGTCACCACCATCGGCGACTCGGCGGGAGGCAATCTCGCCATCGCCATCCCGTTGGCGTTGAAGGCGAAGGGACGGCCGCTGCCCGGGCACGTCATCGCGTTCTCCCCGTGGCTGGACATGGAGAACCGCGGCGCGACGCTGGTCACCAACGATGCGACCGACGCGCTGATCTCCGTGCCGCTCCTGGAGGGCATGATCGCCGGCGTGCTGGGGGAGACCACCAGCCCGTCGGCGCCGCTCGCGAACCCGCTCTACGCGGATTTCACCGGGTTCCCCCCGCTGTACGTCAACGCCGGTTCGGTCGAGTCGTTGGTCGACAATGCCATCCGCGTGGCAGAGCGCGCCAAGGGCGCCGGCGTTGACGTCACCCTGCATGTCGCCGAAGGACAGCAGCACGTCTACCCGTTCCTGGCTGGCCGCGACGCGGACGTCGACGCGGAGCTTGCGGCGATCGGCCAGTGGCTTCGCCACTGACCTGCAGCACCCCACCCACCTCATTCACCGAAGGAGTTGCACCATGACATCCACACAGACCACGGACTTCGACGCGATCGTCGTCGGCGCCGGTTTCGGCGGCATCTACCAGCTACACACCCTGCGCGACAAGCTCGGCCTGCGCGTCCGCGGGTTCGAGAAGGGCGCCGGCATCGGAGGAACCTGGTACTGGAACCGGTACCCCGGCGCCATGTCCGACACGGAGAGCCCTTTCTACCGATACTCGTTCGATGACGAACTGCTGCAGGAGTGGGACTGGGCCCGCAAGTACATTGACCAGCCCGACATCCTCCGCTACCTTGAGACCGTCGTCGACCGGTACGACCTCCGCAAGGACTTCCGGCTGAACACCGAAGTCACGTCGATCGTCTTCGACGAAGCCACCAACACCTGGACGGTCGGCACCTCCGCCGGAGAATCCTTCACGGCCCGATACGTGGTGGCGGCGCTGGGACTGCTCGCAGCAACCAACATCCCCGACATCCCCGGGATCGACTCGTTCGAAGGCCGCCTCGTGCACACCGCGGAGTGGCCGGAGGACCTGTCGATCGAGGGCAAGCGGGTGGGGGTCATCGGCACTGGCTCGACCGGAACACAGTTCATCGTCGCCGCGGCCAAGCAGGTGTCGCACCTGACCGTGTTCCAGCGCTCGGCGCAGTACAGCGTCCCCTCCGGCAACGGACCGGTCGGCCCGGGGGAGGTGGACGGATACAAGTCCCGGTTCCCGGAGATCTGGGAGCAGGTCCGAAACTCCGGCGTCGCCTTCGGGTTCGAGGAGTCCACCGTCGCGGCCACCGATGTCGACGAGGCCGAGCGGGAGCGCGTGTTCCAGGCGGCATGGGACCGAGGCAACGGATTCTATTTCATGTTCGGCACGTTCAACGACATCGCTATCAACCCGGAGTCGAACGAGGCAGCCGCTGCGTTCATCCGCCGCAAGATCGCTGAGACGGTCAAGGACCCGGAGACGGCGCGATTGCTCACCCCGACCCAGCCGTATGCGAAGCGGCCCCTGTGCAACCAGGGCTACTACGACGTGTACAACCAGGACAACGTGAAGCTGGTGTCGATCAAGGAGAACCCAATCGTTGAGATCACCCCACGAGGGGTGAAGACCGCGGACGGTGTTGAGCACGAGCTGGATGTGCTCGTGCTGGCTACCGGGTTCGACGCGGTCGACGGCAACTACCGCCGCATCGACATCCGCGGGCGCGGAGGGGTGAGCGTCGACGAGCACTGGGCCGACGCCCCGACCAGCTTCCTCGGCATCATGACGGCCGGATTCCCGAACATGTTCATGATCCTCGGCCCCAACGGGCCGTTCACCAACCTGGTGCCCAGCATCGAGGCGCAGGTCGAGTTCATCACGACTCTGGTGACCGAGGCGGAGCGGAGAGGCGGGCTCATCGAGGTGTCGCAGCAGGTCGAGGACGAATGGACCGAGACCTGCACGACGATCGCAAACTACACGCTGTTCCCCAAGACCGACTCGTGGATCTTCGGGGCGAACATCCCCGGCAAGAAGCACGCCGTGATGTTCTACCTCGGCGGCCTAGGCGCCTACCGCGGCCTCCTCTCGGAGATCCAGGCGAAGGACTTCGAAGGATTCAGCATCGGACAGCCCATCCCGGCCTGATCGACGGTAACCGTAGGCCGGGAGTGTGCTTCCCGGCCTACGGTCGTCCTATGAGCGACAACATGTCAGAAGACGTCACCTTCCGATCACGCCGCTGGGTCCGTCCCGAGGACCTGAACGCGTACGGCACCCTGTTCGGCGGCAGCCTGCTGCGCTGGATCGATGAAGAGGCCGCGATTTACGCCATCATCCAGCTCGGAAACCCTCGGGCGGTCACCAAGTACATATCCGAGATCGACTTCGTCAGCTCCGCACGACAAGGTGACCTGATCGAGATGGGACTGCGCGCCACCGCGTTCGGGCGCACCTCCCTCACGATGCGCGCCGAGGTGCGCAACATGATCACCCGTGACCGCATTCTGACGATCGAGAAGATCGTCTTCGTCGGCCTCGACGACCACGGCCAGCCCATTCCTCACGGCTACACCGACATCACCTACGAACGCGACCGGCTTCCCCACCACCATGGACTCATGCGCACAGAGGATGGATCCACAGCGGACTAGGTATTGGCGGGTCCTAATAGGGAGGCGGATACTGGGTGGGACCACTTGCAGTGACGCGAGGTCCCAGCTATGTCCACCGATACCTATTCCGCCGCGAGCGCGCGGCAGGCTCGTGAACGCCTTCTCGAAGCTGGCGTCGGCGCGCACGGTCTCACTCCCCGAACACTGAACGTCCCCCCGGTGATCGAGCGCAGTTGGCGTCGCTCGTTCACCACCGGTGGCGGCTACGATCCGACGGCGACTCCTGCCTACCACCCGTTCTCCGAACCGGCGGGACGCTTTCAGGACACCGCTGAGATCGTCCTGGCGCGATGGGCGGAATCACTCGCGGACATGCGTGTCGCGCTGCTGGTCAGCGACCGATCCGGACGGATCCTCGCCCGAAAGGTGGGCGACCCGAGCCACGCGAGACGGCTCGACAAGGTGTCCGCGGCCGAAGGATTCGAATTCTCGGAGTCCGCGCTGGGCACGAACGGACTCGGAACGGCGATCGAGGAAAGATCCGCAGTGTTCGTGCGCGGCGCCGAGCACGTCAACGACCGGCTGCAGACCCTCGCCTGCGCTGGCGCCCCCATCCACGACCCTCTTTCGCGGCGGGTCATCGGCTCGCTCGCCCTCGCCTCTCCCGTCGGGGCGTCCCACCCCGCGATGCTCGCGATCGCGAAGCAGGCCGCTCGTGACCTCCAGGACGCGCTGCTTAACACCGCACCGCTGGAGCTGCAGGCGCTGCTGGCCCGGTTCGCGGACGGTACCGCCCGCCACCGTGTGCTGGCCATCGGCCGTGGCGGCGTGCTCGCCTCGACGGGCGCGTTGCCGATGCTCTCGGCCGAGCGGCACGTGACCCTGTGGGACGAGCTCCAGGCCCACCACTGGCAGGGGGATGTCGCATCCGTCTTGCTCGCGGATCGGCCGAGCACTGCCCGCCGCATCGTGAATCGGGCAGGGGAGAGCATCTACCTCGTGGAACTTGCCGAGTCCGAGCCGGCCGCAGCGCCGGAACCCACCCGGCTTTCCCGCCTTGCCGCGCACCTCGACGTGCTCGGCCGCAGCAGCGGGTGCATCGCGATCCACGGTCCGCGCGACAGTGGGAAGACGCTTCTCGCCCAGCTCTGGCTGCGCGAACGCGATCGCCACGACCCGGTCGTCATCGGCGCCCCGGCATTTCGGGAACCGGGGGCCGTGGCCACGGCGGTGCAGGCGCTGAGCACAGGTACATCGGTGGTCGTCTGCAGCGTCGAGTCTTTGACCGACGTTGACTTCCCGGTCCTGCAGCAATTGGCTGGCGCGGCAGATCCCGTCCGGTCCGCCCGGGTGGTGTTCTGTGTCGCAGACGACCTGACTGGCGTCGTCGTCGATTTCCTGGGCCGCCAAGGGCCGCGGCTCGATCTCCCTGCGCTGCGCGATGACCCAGACCGTGTCATCGGCCTGGCTGTGAGACTCGCTCAGGAGTACTCGGTGACACTGAGTCCTGCTGTGCTGCAGGCGCTTTCCCGGTGGGATTGGCGTGGTGGCGCCTCGGAGCTGCGGGTTCTGATTGCCGCGATGGTGGTGCAGCGTCCCGGCGGCACCGTCCTGGACGTCGACCTTCTGCCCGCCGAGATGCGCACACGTGCCCGCCAGCTGCGCGGCATCGCCGCATCCGAGTACCGGGCGATCGATGCGGCGCTGCGGGAGGCGGACGGAAACCGTTCGCGTGCAGCGGAGATCCTCGGTATCGGGCGCACGACGCTGTACCGGAAACTGCGCGCGTACGGTTTCGACGGGCAGAACACCCTGATCTCCTGAAAACAGCGCCCCCGCCTGCCGACCAGGGAGGCCTGGATTCGCAGTTGCGTACTCGGCGCGGCGGAGGCGTTACACGGGGATATCAGGCGGGGGTTCGGATGAGCTTCTTGTTCGCGAACTCGTCCATGCCGTACCGGGCGAGTTCGCGTCCGACGCCGGAGCGCTTCACGCCGCCGAAGGGGAGGTCCGGTGCGCTGCGGCTGGTGCTGTTGATCCACACCATCCCGACCTCCAGTTCGCGGGCGATCTGCGCGGCTGCCAGAGGATCCTGCGTGAAGACGCTGCTGGACAGCCCGAAGGGCGACTCGTTGGCCAGGGCGACCGCGGCCTGCGGGGAGGGCACCCGGTACACGACCGCGGTCGGTCCGAACAGCTCCTCCTCGTAGGCTCGCATCAGCGGGGTGACCCCGGTGAGCACGCTGGGCGGGTAGAAGGCGCCCTCTCGGCGTGCACCGGGGGCGATGTGCAGGGTGGCGCCCTTGGCGACCGCGTCCTCGACGAGCTCCTCGAGCTCATCTCCGGCATCCGCGGACGCCAACGGGCCGAGGAACGTGTCGGGGTCCGTGGGGTCGTCGGGGATGATCTTCGTGATCGCGTCGATGAACTTCCGAGAGAACTCGTCGTAGACGGCATCCACGACAATGAACCGCTTGGATGCCGTGCACGCCTGGCCGCCGTTGGCGATGCGGCCGCGTACGCCGGCTGCCACGGCCGCGTCGACGTCAGCATCCTCTAGGACGATGAACGGGTCCGAGCCGCCCAGCTCGAGGACGACCTTTTTCATGTGCCTGCCGGCCACCTCGCCGACAGCCGAGCCCGCCTTCTCGGAGCCGGTCAGCGACACCCCTTGCACGCGCGGGTCGGCGATGATGCCGGCAATCTGGCGGCTGTCTACGAACGCGTTGATGTACGCGTCGGCTGGAAGCGCGGCGTCGTGGAGCACGCGTTCGATGGCGAGGGCGGACTGCGGGCAGTTGCGGGCGTGTTTGAGGATGATCGTGTTGCCCAGTGCGAGGTTGGGGGCGACAAACCGGGCCACCTGGTAGTAGGGGAAGTTCCACGGCATGATCCCCAACAGCGGCCCGATCGGCTCGGTGCGGACGAGCGCTTCCCCTCCGCCGACGATGTCGAGGGTCTCGTCGGCGAGGAACGCTTCGGCGTGGTCGGCGTAGTACTGGTAGATCGAGGCGACCAGCTCGACTTCCCCGCGGGCCTGCGTGACGGGTTTGCCGACCTCGAGTGTCAGCAGCGCGCTCAGTTCATCAATGCGGTCCCGGTGCAGCTGCGCCGCGCGTGCCAGGATCCCCGTCCGTTCGGCGAGCGGCAGCTCCCGGTACTTGCGGTAGGCCGTGTGCGAGCGGGCGACGATGTCGGCCACGTCCGCATCGCCGATCACGGCGTACTCGGCGACCGTCTGACCGGTGGCTGGGTTGATGGTCCGGTATGCACCCATCGTGGTCTCCTCGCTTCATTGCTGTCGTGCGTCTCACGGGCCACGCCCGCCCAGATCGGCGGTCGTCTGGCGCGGTACTGCCCTCTCAGCCTGTCGCGCCGTGGCCGAGTTCGTCCAATACTGATCCCGGTCCAGATTGATGACGATGGCGCATCAGATGTACGTGGATCGGGTATTGGACGCGCATTGATCGGTGATGGGAGGCTGGGACGGTGACCACTCTGATACTCCGCGAGGGCGCGGACCGGCTTCACGTCGAACTGAACCGTCCTGACGTGCGAAACGCGATCAACGACGACATGGTCGACGAACTTCACGCGGTATGCACGAGCCTGGAGCGAGAGCCCCGCATCCTGATTCTCACCGGAACCTCTACGCCCGAACGGGGTGTGTTCGCGGCTGGCGCAGACATCCGGCAGCTGCTCGAGCGCGGCCGCGACGAAGCGCTGGCCGGCATCAACTCCGGGCTGTTCATCCGTATCGCGCGGCTGCCGATGCCGGTGATCGCTGCGGTCGACGGGTTCGCGATCGGGGGCGGTGCGGAACTCGCGTACGCGGCCGACATCCGGATCGCGTCCACCCGCGCCGTGTTCGGCAACCCCGAGACGGCGATCGGAATCCTGGCCGCGGCCGGGGCGACCTGGCGGCTCGCCGAGCTGGTGGGGGAGCCGCTGGCCAAGGAGATCCTGTTCACGGGGCGCCGGCTGGACGCCGAGGAGGCGCTGCGGTGTGGGTTGGTGGCCTCGGTGCATGAACCCGACCAGTTAGCGGCGGCGGCGGATACCGTCGCCGATCGGATCGCTGGCCAGGATCCGCTCGCCCTCCGCGTCTCGAAGCGCGTGCTCGCTGCGCCGCGGGACGCCCACCCCCTTGTCGACGAACTCGCGCAGGCGATCCTGTTCGAGTCGGACGCCAAGACGCAGCTGATGACCCGATTCCTCAACCGTTCTCAGGAGACCCGATGATCACTGTTCCCTCCACCGTCGGCGTGATCGGGGGCGGCCGCATGGGCGCCGGTATCGCGCAGGTATTCGCTCAGGCGGGCGCGCAGGTCACCGTGATCGAACGCGACCCGGCAGCGGCGGGCGCGGCCGCCGCGCGGTTGGCCGATGGGATCCGCAAGGCCGCGGAGCGGGATGCCTCGGTCGACGTCGACGCAATCGCCGGCCGCGTCGCGGCCAGCGCCGACTACGAGGCGCTGCGGAATGCCGAGCTCGTGATCGAAGCGGTCCCAGAGACATTCGCACTCAAGGTCGAGGCGATGCAGAGAGCAGAGGGGATCGTGGAGGAGTCGGCGTGGCTGGCCACGAATACCTCATCGTTGTCGGTGACAAGGCTCGCGGCGCAGCTCGCGAGGCCGGAGCGCGTGTGCGGACTGCACTTCTTCAATCCGGTGCCGCCCTCGTCACTCGTCGAGATCGTGCTGACGCCGTCGACCGACCCGGACCTGCGGCAACGGGCGGAGCAGTGGGTGACATCGCTGGGGAAGACCCCGATCGTCGTCAACGACGCGCCCGGCTTCGCGAGCTCCCGCCTGGGCGCGGCAATCGCGCTGGAAGCGATGCGGATGCTCGAAGAGGGGGTGGCCAGCGCTGAGGACATCGACACGGCGATGGTGCTGGGATACCGTCACGCGACAGGTCCGTTGCGCACCTCCGATCTTGTCGGGCTGGACGTGCGTCTCGGGATCGCCGAATACCTCTATGAGACGCTCGGCGAGCGGTTCGCCCCGCCGCAGATCCTCCGCGACAAGGTCGCGGCCGGGGAGCTGGGACGCAAGACGGGACGCGGCTTCTTCGACTACGCGTGAGTCGTGGCCGGCTGGACGCCCGGCGCGGTCACGCGCTGAGCACGATCCGGCCGGGCACGCCGCCCGCGGCGAGCCGGTCCAGCGCATCCTGCACCGCCGTCGCAGACAACTCCCCGTCGATGATCGGGAGATGCGGGAGCGCGCCGCGCCGCGCGAGCCCGACGAGCTCCTCGAGCTCGCCGAGGGACCCGACGAAGCTTCCGCGGATGGTGATGATCTTCAGAGTGAGCAACGCGGTGGGGATGACCAGCTCTCCGCCGAACAGCCCGACCTGAACCATCGTTCCGCCCTTGCGGAGCGCGGCGAACGCAGCGGGAGCTGTTGTGGAGTTGTTGACGAAGTCCACGATCGCCGCGACCGGCCCACCGGCGCCGGCGACGATGGCGGCGGCAAGGTCTTCCTGGCGGGCGGAGATCGTCGTGGTCGCTCCGAGCTGCCGCGCCAGTTCCAGATTGCGCTCCTGCAGGTCCACCGCGAGGACTGCTTCGTGGCCGAGCGCGCGCAGCGTGGCGATCGCCATCAACCCGACACCGCCGGCGCCTATCACCACGACCGGATCGGACGCGGTGGCCGGAAGGGCCTTGCGCGCGGCACTGTAGGCGGTCAGGCCGGAGCAGGCGAGAGTTGCGGCCCACCGCTCTTCGATCCCGGTGACGTCGAGGAGGTAACGGGGGTGCGGGACGAGGATAAACTCGGCATACCCGCCGTGGCGGGCGACGCCGAGGTTACGGGGCGAGGGGCACAGGTTCTCGTGACCTGCCTGGCATGCGTCGCAGGAGCCGTCGCCGATCCATGGGTAGACAAGGCGATGCTCACCCGGCGAGACCCCGTCGGCGTCGGGGCCGGCCGCTTCGACGACGCCGACGACCTCATGGCCGAGGACAAGCGGGTAGGTGACGCCCCGGTCGATCAGATTCAGACGCCCCCGGCTGCCGAGATCGTAGTACCCCTCACGCAGGTGCATGTCGGTGTGGCACACCCCGGAGCGAACAACGCGGAGGAGCACTTCGGTGCCCTCGGGCGTTGGTGTCGGCAGTTCCACATCGGTCACGGTGTGGTCGTCTTGGAAGATCGCGAACGCGTGCATGGTTGTCCTCGCCGTTGATATACGCACAGTGGACTCCACGCTTCCACTTCGTTCTGATTCTCTCCAATACCAAATGGCAGGCGGATTGATACCTGGCGACCCTTAGTCCTGCGGCGTCGGGAGGACGGATTCGGACAACCGGAGCACGGCGTGCAAGGCACGGTCGTCGCTGTCGCGCAGCCACGCCATCCGCAGCTCGACAGGTGCGACGTCGTCGGTCAGGCGCAGGAAGCGCAAGTGCGGGTCGGCGATGCTGTCGATCACCGAGGACAGGGTCAATGAGCAGCCGATCTCGGCGGAGACGAGGGACATCAGCGTCCACGAGTCCGGTGCGTGCTGGACGACATCGGCGTTGAACCCGGCGGCTCTACTCATCTGTCGCAGCCGCTCCAGCAGCAACGTGCCGGTCTGCGGTTGGAGCGACACGAACGGCTCACCCTCGAACTGCGCGATCGACACGGCACCGGCGTCGGCTAGACGGTGGGTCTCCGGGACGGCGATGACGAGTTCCTCGACAGCGATCACGCGGGTGCGCACGGCGGCGGGAATGTGGTCCCACCTGCCGAGGGCGATGTCGATGTCGCCGCGGGTGAGCAGCTGCATCGCCGGTTGGGCGAAGTGCTGGCTGAGCAGCTCGAGGTGGATGCCCGGGTGGTTCTGGTTGACCGCTCGGGCGAGCAATCCGACCATCACGTTGGAGGACGCACCCGCGTACGCCAGACGGACGTGACCGATCTCGCCCGTTCCGGCTGCGCGGGCGACCCTGCTCACCCTGTCCAGCGCGTCCAGGACCTCCTGGGCGGGGGCGACGAGGGCCTCGCCCACCGAGGTCAGCGTTACCTTGCGGGTGCTCCGCTCGAACAGCCGCGCACCCAACTCCCGCTCCAGCTGCTGGATGCCGCGGCTGATCGGCGGCTGCGCCATATGCAGGCGCTCGGCTGCCCGCCCGAAGTGCAGTTCCTCGGCGACGGCGAGGAAGGCGCGCAGCTGCTGCAGATCCATCCAGGGATTATTGCATAATCCGTACCGATGGAAGGTGGATTGGCATACAAGTCTGGATGAGTCGGCCGGGGTCGCGCAGACCCCGGCCGACCGAGATCACTGCGCGGTATAGCCGCCATCCACGACATACTCGGCGCCGGTGACGAAGGAAGCCTCGTCCGAGGCGAGGAAGAGCACGACGTTCGAGACCTCCTCGGGCTGGCCGGGCCGGTCGAGGATCGTCGTGGACAGCACGGCCTTCGTCGACTCCGGCGTCGCCAGCAGCCCCGTGGTCATGGGGGTGGCGATGACACCGGGATGCACAGAGTTCACCCGGATGCCGTACTTGGCCAGGTCCACCGCGCTGGCCTTGGTCAGCAGCCGGACGGCGCCCTTTGACGCCTCATACGCGGCGGCGCTCGGTGCGCCGACGATGCCGTAGATGGACGAGATGTTCACGATCGATCCGCCGCCTGAGCGGACCAGAGCAGGCGCCGCGGCCTTGGTGCCGAGGAAGACGCCCTTGGCATTGATGCGGAAGATGAGGTCCCACTCCTCCTCTGTGGTCTCCTCGACGGGCTTGAGGATGAGCACCCCCGCGTTGTTGACCAGGATGTCGAGCCGACCGAAACGCTGCTCGGCTTCTACCACGATCTCGTCCCACCTCGCCGCGATCGCGACGTCCTGCTCCAGCCCCACGGCCGTCCCGCCGTCACTGTTCGCTTCGGCGACGGTCTGCTCGAGCCCGGCGGAGTCGACGTCGGTGGCGAGGACGCTCGCCCCTTCCTGGGCGAGGCGGCGCACATGCGCGCGCCCCATCCCGTTCGCCGCGCCGGTGACGATCGCGACCTTGCCTGCAAGCCTGCTACCCATGGGTTCTCCTTAGCCTCATTGCTGATCACGCCCAGGCGCAGGCCGCTGTCGGCACCGTCGCCTCGACGCTCCCCAGGGTGATGTCCAAACGGGAGTCTCGAGTGTGCCGTTCTGGAACAGCCCCTCGTTTCATGAGATCACAGCATCAATACGTGTCCGATCAGGTATTGGACGGACATAAACGGCTGCTGGGAGTCTGGATGGACATGACGACGACTGAGGTGTTCCCGATGATGAAGAGCTCGCTCCCGGATGACCGGACGGTGCAGGACGTTCCCGGCGGCCCTTTCGACGGCCTCCTAGTCGCCGATTTCGGCCGGGTACTTGCCGGCCCTTACTGCACGATGCTGCTCGCGGACCTCGGCGCGACGGTCATCAAGGTGGAGAGCCCGCTGGGGGATGAGACACGCAGCTACCGGCCACCGGAGTACCGAGGCGAGTCGACCTACTTCCTCTCCATCAACAGGAACAAGCAGTCTGTGGTGCTGGACTTCCGCAACCCCGATGACCTTGTCCTCGCACAGCGTCTCGCGGCCAGAGCCGATGTGGTCACAGAGAACTTCAAACCCAGCGGGCTCCGGCGATTCGGCCTGGACTACGAGTCCGTCAAGCGGGAGAACCCCAATGTGATCTACGCGTCGATCACCGGCTTCGGCACCGCGGGAGGCGCAGGGCTCGCCGGCTACGACCTGCTCGCACAGGCACTGTCCGGACTGATGAGCGTGACCGGCGCGCCGGACGCGGAAGGATTCCGCGCGGGCGTTGCGGTGTTCGATGTGATCACCGGATTGCACACCTGCATCGCGATCACCTCCGCCCTTTACCACCGACAGCGTTCGGGAGAGGGACAGCACGTCGAACTGAACCTGCTGTCCTCCGCACTGTCGGGCATGGTCAACCAGACCGGCGGGTTCCTGCTCAGCGGGCAGTCTCCTACCCGGATGGCCAACGACCACCCCAGTATCTACCCCTACGCACCGTTCCCCACCCGTGACGGGGAACTGGTCCTCGCGATCGGCAACGATGTGCAGTTCGCCACGTTCTGCGACACCATCGGGCTGCCGCAGCTGGCCGCAGACACCCGCTTCGCGTCCAATGCGGACCGCAGCGCGCACCGAGACGCCCTGCGCCCGTTGCTGACAGCACGGCTGGCGTCCAAGACCGCATGGGAATGGTTCGACATCCTCAGCCCGTTGCAGGTCCCATGCGCGCCGGTCCTGGATGTTCGCGGAGGCGTCGAGTTCGCCGCCAAGATCGGGCTGGACCCGAGCGTTCCGGCCGGCACCGACGACCAGGCGGTGCCCACCATTCGCAACCCGATCACGTTCTCCCGCACCCCCGCGACCTACCGCACCGCGCCTCCTGCACTCGACCAGGATGGCGAGGCGGTCCGACGGTGGCTGCAAGACGCGGAAGGCGATGAAGACCACGTCGGCGGCCGGGTCACCGTCCCGGCGATTCGGGAAGAGGGACACTAAGATGACGATCACGACGACAGCACACCCGGTCGACACAGACTTCTACCAGATCGGCGATCTTCTCGGCGACGACGACCGCAACCTCATCACACGTGTGCGCGGATTCGTGGACTCCGAGGTCCTCCCTGTCATCAACGAACACTGGGAGTTGGCGGACTTCCCCTACCAGATCCTCCCCGCCCTGGGCGAGCTTGGGATCGTGGGCACCGCGATCCAGGGCTACGGCTGCCCGGGACTGACCCGACTGCAGACCGGCCTCGTCGCGATGGAACTGTCACGCGGCGACGGCAGTGTGAACACGCTCAATGCCGTGCACTCGGGACTCGCGATGGGCAGCATCGCACTGCTCGGCGACGACGAGCAGAAGCAGCGCTGGCTGCCCGAAATGGCAGCCCTCCGCAAGCTCGGCGCGTTCGCGCTGACCGAGCCCGAGCACGGATCAGACTCCGTTGCGCTGGAAACCACAGCCCGCCGCGAAGGAGACGTCTATGTGATCGACGGTGCCAAGCGGTGGATCGGCCTCGGCCATGTCGCCGACATCGTCATCATCTGGGCACGCGACACCGCAGACTCGAAGGTGAAGGCATTCGTCCTTGAGAAGAATGCCGATGGAGGATACCCCGACGGATATGAGGCCGAGGCGATCACCGGGAAGATCGCCAAACGCGCGATCCAGCAGGCGCACATCAAGATCTCCGGACTGCGGATCCCTGCCGGGAACAAGCTCGCGAAGTCGAGCTCCTTTCGGGACGTCTCCGCGATCCTCAATCGCACCCGCAGCACCGTCGCGTGGGAGGCGCTCGGGCACGCACTCGCCGCGTACGAGGCGGCAGCGGCCTACGTCCAGGAGCGCGTCCAGTTCGGCAAGCCCATCGCGAGCTACCAGCTGGTGCAGAACAAGCTGGCCAACATGCTCGCCGATCTCACCGCGATGCAGCTGCTCTGCTTCCGCACAGCCACCCTGCAGGATGAAGGCCGACTGACGAACGAACAGGCCTCGCTCGCGAAGATGTTCACCGGCGAGCACGCGCGTGCACTCTGCCGGGATGCCCGTGACCTCCTCGGCGGCAACGGACTCCTTCTGGAGAACCACGTCGCCCGCCACCTCACCGACATGGAAGTCGTCCACACGTATGAGGGAACCGACTTCATCCAGTCGCTCATCATCGGGCGCCAGATCACCGGAATATCGGCGTTCGCCTGACCCTCGGCCGACCACGGAAGGGAGCCCGCCATGACCGCGAGCTTTGTCTACGATGCTGTCCGCACCCCCTTCGGGCGGGCGGGTGGCGCGCTCAGCGGCATCCGGCCCGACGATCTCGCCGCAGTCGTCATGAAGGCGACCGTCGCGCGCATGGGCCTCGACCCCGCGCGCATCGATGACGTGATCTTCGGCGATGCGAACCAAGCAGGAGAGGACAACCGCGACGTCGCCCGTTTCGGGGCGCTGCTGGCAGGCTTCCCCACCAGTGTCACCGGCGTGACCGTCAACCGACTCTGCTCGTCGTCGCTGGAAGCGGTGATCCAGGCCGCCCGCGCTGTCGAGACCGGCGACGCCGGTCTCGTGCTCGCCGGCGGAGTGGAGTCGATGAGCCGGGCGCCGTTCATCGTGGAGAAGTCGCCGAGGCCGTGGCCGGCGGTCGGTAACCAGACACTGTGGAACACCTCCATCGGGTGGCGGATGACCAACCCGAAGCTGCCGAAGCAGTGGACCATCTCCAATGGAGAATCGGCGGAGAAGATCGCCCGAGAGTGGGGAATCTCCCGAGATGCCCAGGACGAGTTCGCCGTGCGCTCTCACCGGCTGGCAACTAAAGCGTGGGCTGACGGGGTCTACGATGGCGAGATCGTGCACGTGCCAGGGGCCGACCTGGCACGCGACGAGGGCATCCGGGACGACACTTCCGTGGACAAGCTCGCCGGGCTTACTCCGCTGTTCGCGCGCGACGGCGAAGGCACCGTCACCGCCGGCAACTCCTCGCCGATCAACGACGGCGCTTCCGCCGTTCTGATCGCCGCGGAGGGTGCGCTGCCCGGCGAGCCACTCGCGCGGATTGCGGGACGCGGGGCGCATGGCGTCGATCCGCATCTGTTCCCGATCGCGCCGATCGAGGCGGCGAACAAGGCGCTCGCACGCGCCGGCCGGTCCTGGGCCGATGTCGACGTGGTCGAGCTCAACGAGGCGTTCGCTTCACAGTCGCTCGCATGCGTCGCCGGGTGGCCTGAACTTGATCCTGAGCGGGTCAACATCCACGGCGGAGCGCTGGCCATCGGCCATCCGCTGGGCGCTTCGGGGGGCCGCATTCTCGGGCATGCCGCGCATGAGCTTGCGCGACGCGGAGGCGGCGTCGCCGTCGTGGCGATCTGCATCGGCGTGGGTCAAGGCCTCGCCGTCGTGCTGGAACGGTGACAGTGAGACCGCGAGCATCCGTTCGTGGTGGGGTCATTGGCAGTCCCAGAGTCAACCGAAGCTTCAGCATTCCCCTCCGACGTTCTTCCTCGACGGTGAGATGCTCGAGCTCGGCCAGCTGCAGTGACCTCCAGCGCTCTCGCCGCCGTGACAGGCCGCTGACCAGACAGGGTCGGCGCGTCAGAGAGCGGTGTAGGAATCCGCCATTTCCCGTGGAATCCTGAGTCCGGGACCACCGCCAACTAGCGTGGAATCCCTGGGGTTATCCGCCATCTCGAGCGGGAACCTACACGGTTGATTGCTGGCGCCGAGCTTCTGGGATCGTGGTGCTCGTCGGGGGTCTCTCGCGCGTGAGGCCGCGAGGGTGACTCGACGGTGTCAGCGGACGACGGCACCGGCCGACGTCAGGCGTGAGAGGTCCGACCTGCGAGGTGCCGCCTCCCAATCCCCGGCACCGGTCACGGCCCACGCGCCGCAGGCGACACCGGTGGCGAGGCGTGTGCCGATGTCGTTGCCGTTGATGAGTTCGGCGAGGTAACCGCCGGCGAACGCGTCTCCGGCGCCGACGGTGTCAACGACGGGGACTGCGGGTGCGGGACGCTCCGTGGCGATACCGTCGGCGAAGACGACGGCTCCGAGGGCGCCGCGCTTGATCACGACTTCGTGGGGACCCCACGCGGAGATCTCCGAGGCCGCGCCGGCGAGGTCGTCCTCCCCGTCGACGAGACTGTGGAGCTCGTCGTCGCCGACGAAGACGATGTCCGCTTTCCGTGCCAGGTCGCGGAGGACCGGCGCTGCGTCGTGGCGGCTCCAGAGTCGCGATCGGAAGTTCACATCGAAGGAGACGGTCACACCCGCCTCCGCAGCGATCTCGACGGCCGCGAAGGTCGTCGCGCGTGCGCTGACGCTCAGGGCCGGAGTGATTCCGGTGAAGTGGAGGACGTGACTGTCCCGGATATCGCCTTCGGGAAGGTCTTCCGGCGTGAGCCGACTCCCGGGCCCGGTCTGTCGCCAGTAGTGGATGTCGGTGCCGATCGCCGAGCGGCGATCTTTGAGCATGATCGACATGGGGCCGTCATCGCGGACGGGGATGACGCGCACCCCTTCGGCTCGAATGCTGTTGTGCACGAGCTCGCCGAGGCTGTCGGGGGAGATGCGTCCGAGCCAGGTGCTCTCCCCGCCGAGCCGGGATACGGCTATTGCGGCGTTCGACTCCGCCCCGCCGATGGAGAGATCGAGCGACCGCTGGTGGCTCAGCGCACCGATTTTCGGTGACGTGAGAAGGGCGAGGGTCTCGCCGAAGGTGAATACTCCGCTCACTTCGCGAGCACGCTCGCTTCGTCCAGCAGGGGTGCGATCTCGGACCATCGACCTGCGTCCACCAAGGAGGCTGGGCACATCCAACTTCCGCCCACGGCCAGCACGGTGGGTATATCGAGATAGGAGGGAGCGGTGGTGGAGTCGATCCCGCCGGTGGGGATCCACGACACGGTCGGGGCGACGGCGGCCATGGCGCGAATCGCTGCGGGCCCGCCGTTCACCGCTGCGGGGAAGAACTTCACCGTCGTGATGCCGGCGTCCAGCGCCGCCATGAGCTCGGTCGGGCTGGCGACGCCGGGCACGATCGGAACGTCCAGTCTCGATGCTTCTTCGACGACGGCCAGTGAGAGACCGGGGGAGACCAGGAATCGGGCGCCGGCGTCGACGGCCTGGCCGACGTGCCGGTCGGTCATCACCGTGCCGGCGCCCACGATCATGTCCGGGATCGCGGCGAGTTGCTCGAGCGCCTCGAGAGAACGGGGACGGCGCAAGGTGACTTCGACGACGGGGAGGTTCGCGCGGAGGAATGCGTCAGCCAGGTCTGCCATCTGTTCCGGGGCGTCCGTGTCGACGAGCGGAAGGATGCGCCGGGCGCCCAGCGTTCGAAGGGCGGTATCGGTCGACCTGGTATGCATGAGCGTCTTGCCTCTGGGTGCGAAGGGTGATGGTGGATGGGCTTGGCTAGGAGAGTGCGTCGGTGACGACGTCTTCGAGGGAGGCGTTCGGTCCGAAGAGCGCTTGCACCCTGCTGCGCGCGACGCGCTCGACGGATCGTTCGTAGTCGTCGCCGAAGAGTTTCGCGGCGAGGCGGATGTGCTCGCCGATGAGCGCTGCTGCGCGCTCGCCGTCACGCTCCTTGAGTGCGACGAGAGCGCTGTCATGAAGGGGTGCGCCGACTCGCATGACGGTCTCGTCATCGAGGCTTCGCAGCAGCACCTCGAAGACGAGCGGGGCGATGGATCCGAACATCATCTCGAGCACGGGGTTGTGAGACGCCCGGGCGATCAACGCGTGGAAGGCGATATCCGCGCGTGCTCGCTCGATGATGCCGCCGGCGGTGTTGAAGGCGTCGAGAGCGCGCGTGAGGTTGTCGAAGTCCTCGTCGGTGGCGTGGTCTGCTGCGAGACGGGCGGCCTTCTCTTCCAGCATGACGCGTGCCTCGACGAGTTGCCGGATGGTGGTGCCGTTTCTGCGGCTCACGCCGTCGAGGGGACGGGCCCAGTCCAGGGCGCTCGGCTCTCGCAGATAGGTTCCGCTGCCAGGTGCGACGTGCAAGAGCCCGCGTTCTCTCAACCGCTGAATCACTTCGCGCACCACCGGACGAGAGACGCCGTAGCTTTCGGACAGCGCTCTCTCGGAGGGAAGTCGGTCGCCGGGGCGGAAGTCACCCTCGGTGAGTGCGACCTCCAGCTGCGTCAGCAACTCCTCGCGACTGATGGGTAAGCCGTTGAGCCGTTTGCCGTTCATTTGCGTCACACTACTCATCACGAATCCGGACCAGCATTTTGACGACGCTGTCGCCGCTGAGGGCAGCGAAGCCACGTGCGATGTCGTCGAGTTCGACTTCATGAGTGATGAGGTCGGCGACGGCCACCTGACGGTTGGCGATGAGGTCGACGGCCACTTTGACGTCGTCGTCCCACATGTGCGCAGCGGACCCCAGGATCGTCTTTTCGGAGAGGACGACGTCGAGGACGTCGATCGGCTCCGCCTGTGCGGTCACGCCCAGCAGGACGACGGTCCCTCCCGGTCGGGCGAGCGCGGCAGCGAGCGCGGGAGTGTGTGGGCGGCCCGCGGACTCGATGACGAGGTCGGCGCCGTCGCGGTCGGTGGCCCCGACCACCGCCGCTCGGAGGGCTGCAGGATCGTCCATCCATACGGGCGCTGCACCACTGGTACGGATGTAAGAGTGGCGGTCCGTGCGAGGTTCGATCACCACGACCTCGCCTGCCCCGGCCGCGCGCGCCATTCGCGCGGTCAGGATGCCGACAGGCCCGCCGCCGACGATGACGACGCTCGAGCCCGGTGCCATTCCCGACCGCCGCAGAGCTCTCACTGCGACCGCGAGCGGTTCGGCCAGCACTGCCTCCCGGAGACTCACACCATCAGGAACCGGGACGAGGCGGTACGCGAGGGCTCGTACGCGAGTGGCCAGTCCACCGTCGACATGCTGACCGGTGACGACCAAGCGTCGGCACCGTCCTTCCTCGTGGTGGCGGCAGTGGAAACAGGTTCCGCACCCCGTGACGACATCCACGACGACGGGGGTTCCGACCGGTGGGCCCGACCCGTCTCGTGCTGCGACGGAGACGCGGCCGGCGATCTCGTGTCCCAGGACGACGGGTGGCTGAGCGACGACGGGGCCGTGCAGCCACTCCTCGAGGTCGCTTCCGCAGAGGCCGACGTACTCGACATCCACGAGCGCTTCCCCGTCAGACAGCTCCGGCACGGGTCGGTCTTCCACTTCGACGGTTCCGGGCCCGTACCAGCGTGCTGCACGCATGTGCGCCTGTCCTCACTTGCCCGTCGGAGTCGATGGCTTCATCATCAGCTCAGTTCCGGGTCACATTCGACGAATCGAGCGCCGAGACGACCGTTGTCGTTCCTTCTCGGGTAAACAGATCTTCTCGCAGCCTGATACCCAGACCGGGGGTGGAGGGTGCGCGCACGACCCCGTGATCGATCTCTGCCCCACCTTCCACCAGAGATCCGTACCAGCCGGCATAGGCGGCGCGGACGGTTTCTTGGACGAGGACGTTCGGCGCCGCGGTGGACAGATGGACGCACGCGGCGAGGGCCACAGGTCCGGTGCAGTCGTGAGGCGCGACGGGGATCCCCTTGGCCTCTGCGAGGGCGGCGACCTTCCTCGCAACCGTGAGGCCGCCGCACCACGTGGTGTCGACGGTCACGACACCTACGGCGTTCTCGGTGAGGAGTCGATCGAAGGCGGGAAGCCCTCCCGACGTCTCGCCGGCGGCGATGCGGATCGGTGTGTTCGCGGCGACCCGCGACAGGCCGCCGGAGATATCGCTGCGCACCGGGTCTTCGGCCCAATAGGGCTCGAATTCTTCGAGCGCCCGCAGGAGGCGGCCGGCGGAGGGCACATCCCACAAGCCGTGCAATTCGATCATGAGGTTCATGTCCAGCCCGACCGCATCGCGGATGCTCGAGATCCGGTGCAGGCCGTCAGCGATCTCCCGCCGGGAGAAGTCGTAGCCGCGTGATGCCTCTGCCACCGCGTCGAACGGCCAGATCTTCATTCCCGTGATGCCGTGCGACAGGAGCTCCTGGGCGAGTTCGGCGGGATGATTGATCGCGGCGAAAAGGTCCTCGTACTGCCCTTCTCGGAGGCCCCAGTTCTTCACCGACTGCCCCACCGCGCTGTTGACGTACATGCCGCCGGCGCAGGTGTTGTAGATCGGGATCTCCGAGCGGGTTGCTCCGCCGAGCAGGTTGTACACGGGCTGACGCGTCGCCTGACCGACGATGTCCCACAGAGCGAGGTCCACGGCAGAGCGCGCTCGTGTCTCCACACCCGAGCCGGCGAAACCCACGTACCCCTCGAGCGACTTGGAGATGTGCTCGATGCGGGTGGGGTCCTGGCCGAGGAGGGCCGGCGCGACGATGGAATGCACATGGCGTTCTACTGCCTCTGCCCCGTAGAAGGTCTCGCCGAGTCCGACGAGTCCTTCGTCCGTGTGCACGCGCACATATACGAGGTTCGGAAACGCGGCCACGCGCACGGTTTCTACACCGCTGATCTTCATCGATATTCCTGTCGTTTGGTCGAACCGGTAATACCAATGTAGCATGCTGATCGCAGCGCCCGCTGTCTCAGTCACGAAGGAGTGTCACATGCACAACCGAAGGTATGCAGTTCAGCTAGGTGCAGGAGTCGCCGCAACGGCTCTCTTGCTGGCGGGCTGCTCAGCCGGGGGCGGGGGAGGCGAAGAGGGCGGAATCGTCACTCTCAAGCTGTCCACATTCGGAAACTTCGGCTACAGCGACGAGCTGATCCAGAAGTTCGAGGATGAGAACCCCACCATCAAGGTCGAGCACGACATCGCGGCAGGTGCCAGCGAGGCTCGACAGAACACCTTCACCAAGCTCGCCGCAGGATCTGGTCTGTCCGACGTGATCGCGATCGAGATCGGGTGGACGACGGAGCTCGGCCAGTACGCCAACCAGTTCTATCCGGCGACGGAAGGCGACTACGGCCCCTGGGTCAAGTTCCAGACGGATCCGGTGACCACCCCGGATGGCGAGCTCTACGCCTACGGCGTGGCGACGGGCCCGGAGGCGATGTGCTACCGGTCCGACCTTCTCGAGGCGGCGGGGCTGCCGTCCGATCCCGCCGCGGTCGCGCCGCTGTTCGACAGCTGGCAAGACTATTTCGCGGCCGGTGAGAAGTACGCCGCAGCCGGCGGAGTCGGCTGGTTCGACTCGGCGGTCACCGCCTTCCGCGCGCAGATCGAGCAGCTCGAGTACCCGTACCAGAGCCAGGATGGCGAGATCACGGCGACCAGTCCCGAGATCGAGGACATCTTCCGCCGCACTCTCGAGGTCGCCCCGCGACTGTCCGCCCACCTGGAGCCGTTCACGGACGACTGGGCCGCAGCCACGGCCAATTCGGGCTTCGCCACGATGGCGTGCCCGAGCTGGATGCTGGGCCTCGTCGAGGGCAACGCTCCCGACGTCAAGGGCTGGAGGCTCGCAGACGCGTTCCCGGGCGGCGGCGGCAACTGGGGCGGCTCGTTCATCGCCGTCCCCAAGCAGTCCGAGCACCCGGAGGAAGCGGCGCTCCTCGCGTCGTGGCTCACCGCGCCCGAGCAGCAGATCGAGGCGTTCAAGGCTGCGGGCCCGTTCCCCAGCCGAGAGGAAGCGTTCGACCTTCCCGAGCTGACCCAGATCACCAACCCGTACTTCGGTGACCAGCCGGTCGGTGAGATCTATGTCAACCGCTCCAAGGCGATCGACGTCGTCGCCTACAAGGGGCCGTTGTTCGCTCAGATCGAGGACCTCGTCACCGCAGCGATCGTCAGGGTCGACACCGGTCAGCAGTCCATCGACGCGGCCTGGGATCAGTTCGTCGGCGAGGTCGACGCTCTCAACTAGCGGTTCGTCGTGGTGGGTCGCCGCACCGGGCGACCCACCACGACGATCACAAAGGATCAGTCATGACATCTCTTCGCTCGACTCGACCTGACACCGGCAGCCGGGATAAGCCGGAACCCTCAGCCGTCAGGCCGTCCCTGTCATCGCGGTTCGCGCGCTGGGACAAGAAGTACTCCGCGTACGTCTACATCCTTCCGTTCTTCATCCTGTTCGCCCTCGTCGGCGCAATCCCCCTCGTCTACACGGCGTGGGTCTCGCTGAACGACTGGAGCCTGATCGGCGGTCAAGGCGAATTCATCGGGATCGAGAACTACGTCGCGGTCCTCGGTGAGCGGAATTTCTGGCTCGCACTGCGGAACACGATCAGCATCTTCATCATCCAGGTCATTCCCCAGCTGGTGATCGGCCTCGCCATCGCCGCAGCGTTGGACCGCAACCTCCGCAACGCGACCCTGTGGCGGATGGGTGTGCTGCTTCCCTTCATCGTCATGCCCGTCGCCGTTGCCCTGATCTTCAACTCCCTGTACGGCGACCAGTACGGTCTCATCAACACGACCCTGCAGAACCTCGGCCTTCCCCCCGTCGGATGGCACTCGGATGTCCTCGCCAGCCACATCGCGATCGCCACCATGGTGGACTACCGGTGGACCGGGTATGCGGCGCTGATCCTCCTCGCCGGAATGCAAGCGATCCCGCGCGACTATTACGAGGCGGCGACCATCGATGGTGCGGGATCGTTCCGGCAGTTCTTCTCCATCACCATCCCGCAGCTGCGCGGCACGCTGATCTTCGTCGTCGTGACAGCCACCATCAGCGGACTGCAGATCTTCGACGAACCCCGGCTCTACGACGACTCCGGCCTCGGCGGCTCCGACGGGCAGTGGCTGACGATGACGCTCTACTTGTACAAGCTCGGCTGGAACGACCTCGACTTCGGCCGAGCCTCGGCAGTGGCATGGCTCCTGTTCTGTCTGATCGCGATCATCGCGCTCATCAACCTCTTCATCACCACGCGCATCTCCTCGAGCTCGCGCCGAAAGGGGGAGTGATGTCCACTACTCGCCTTATCGTTCTGCCCGCCAAACGTCGACGCAACGTGACCGGCGGGCGCCGTGCCGGGTTCGGTTCCTACGCGTTCCTCGCGCTGTGCCTGGTCATCGGACTGCTGCCCTTCTATTGGTCCGTCCTCATCGGCAGTGGCGATTCGGGCACGCTCCGCGACCCCAATCGTTCCTGGATCCCCGGGGCCAACTTCTTCGAGAACGTCGGCCAGGTCGTGAACAACCCGGCAGTCAACTTCTGGGCCGCGCTGCGCAACAGCATCATCGTGTCCTTCACCGTCGCGGCATCCGTGGTGTTCTTCTCCACATTGGCGGGTTTCGCCTTCGCCAAGCTCCGCTTCCGCGGTCGAGGGTGGTTGCTCGTCGCGGTCGTGGCCACCACCGCGGTGCCCACGCAACTGGGCGTGGTGCCGTTGTTCATCGTGATGTCGGAGCTCGGCTGGACCGGGACGATCGGCGCCGTGATCATCCCCAACCTCGTCACCGCGTTCGGGGTGTTCTGGATGACCCAGTACCTCGGGCAGGTCCTTCCGGACGAGCTGATCGAAGCCGCCGAGATCGACGGGGCGAACAGCTTCCGCGCGTTCTGGCACATCGTTCTGCCCATCGCGCGGCCGGCTGCCGCGATGCTCGGGTTGTTCACGTTCATCGCCACCTGGACCGACTTCTTCTGGCCATCGATCGTGCTGGACGCCCGCAACCCCACCCTCCCGGTGTCGCTGCGCCTCCTGCAAGCCAACTACTTCGTCGACTACTCCATCGTTCTCGCCGGCGCCGTCATCGCCACCGTCCCGCTTCTCCTGCTGTTCGTCGTCGCGGGGAAGCAGCTGGTCAGCGGCATCATGCAGGGCGCCGTCAAGGGCTGAGTCCCGCCACACCCACCGAGAAGAAAGATCACGAATGAGTACCCCGAACACCGAGCCCTACGCGATCACGATGTGGGACTTCTCCTGGCTCGAGCGCCGCTGGCCGGGGGCCGGCTACGAGGACTGGGACGAGGCACTGAGCCAGCTGGTCGACCGCGGCTACAACGCCGTTCGCATCGACGCGTATCCCCATCTGATCGCCGCCGACCCGGATCGCGAGTGGGAGCTGAACCCGAACTGGGACACGCAGTCGTGGGGGGCGCAGTCCTCGGTGCGTGTGCGGCCGCTGCCGGCCCTGACCGACTTCATCCGTCGCGCCCGGGAGCACGGTGTTCGGGTGTCGCTGTCCAGCTGGTTCCGTGAGGACCTCGACAACACGCGTGTGCACTACAACACCCCGGAGCGCTTCGCGGAGATGTGGATCACCACTCTTCGTCACATCGAGAAGGAGGGGCTGCTCGACACCCTCCTTTTCGTCGACCTGTGCAACGAGTTCCCGTTGCGCGTGTGGGCGCCGTGGCTCTACACCGAGATCTTGGCCCGCAACGTCTTCCGTGCGCGCCCCGGAGACAACGCCGGCGCCATCCCGCCCGAGGCCAGCCGCACCGAGGCCTGGGTGAAGGAGTGGACGCGCGACACGGTCGGACGGGTACGCGCGGCGTTCCCCCAGTTGAAGTACACGTACTCGTACTCCAGCGAACTGGCAACGTGGCGCGACCAGGACGTGTCGAGCCTCGACCTGCTCGAACCGCACATCTGGCTGGCCAACAACGAGTTCACCGACTACTACGACAAGGTCGGGTACCGGTTCGAGAAGTTCTCTCCCGCGGGCTACGACAACGTCGTGCAGCGCGGGCGGCAGGAGTACCTGCGGAACCAGGACCAATACGACGCGTCGCTCTTCCGGATGATCGACAACGTCGCGGACTGGTCTCGCGCGACGGGCAAGCCGCTGTGCATCACCGAGTGCTGGTCGCTGGTCGATTACAAGGACTGGCCGGGTCTGGAGTGGGACTGGATCCTGGACATCAATGCGCGCGCGGTCGAGTACGCCCTCGGCACCGGGCGGTTCGTCGGCGTCGCCACCAGCAACTTCTGCGGACCCCAGTTCGTCGGGATGTGGCGCGAGGTCGAATGGCACCGCCGGCTGACGACCGCGATCAAGACGGCAACGATCGACGAGGATCTTCGGGGTGCCTGACGCGCATCAATGGAGCGACCCGGTCACCGTGCACGGGGAGGGACCCATCTGGAACCCCCTCGTCCAACGATTCCAGCTCGTCGACATGCTGGAAGGCGATGTCCTCACCCTCGAGGACGGCGTGGTGGTGGATCGCATCCATGTCGACACCGTTGCCGCGGTGGTTCGCCCTCGACTGTACGGCGGGCTCATCGTGGCGGGGGAGCGGGATGTCATTCTGATCGACCCTGACGGTGAGCAGCACCGCGTGAACGGCGCCGGCGTCCCCGCGGGCTCGCGCTTCAATGAGGGCACCTGTGCGCCGGACGGCAGCTTCTGGTGCGGGACGATGGACTACGACGCGACTCCCGGAGCGGGAGTGGTGGTCCGGCTCGACCCGGGGACGCTCGAGTTCACGCGCATCGCTGACAGCGTGACCATCTCCAACGGGCTGGCGTTCGAAGACAGCGGCACCGCGTATTACGTCGACTCCGCGACCCGGCGCATCGACCGCCTGCGCGTTCATGCCGGCGCAGTCACCGATCGCACGTCGTGGGTCGACCTGTCCGGTGCGGGGGGCGTTCCGGACGGGATCTGCCTCGATGCGGACGGCGGAGTGTGGGTCGCGATGTATGGAGGCAGCGCCGTGCGCAGATTCGACGCCGACGGCATCCTCACCGATGTCATCGACCTTCCTGTCGCGCACGTGACGGCCTGCGCGCTGGGCGGCAGCACCGGAAGGGAGCTGCTGATCACCACGTCGCGACTGGGTCTCGAAGCGCCGTCGGGCCCTGCCGGTGCCGTTTTCCGCGCCCTCGTCGACATTCCCGGGGTTCACACGCCCCCGTTCGGCTCCTGAGAACCCGAGAGCCCTCGGAAGGCGACCGCGTGAGCGAGCCGCAGGCGCGGACGGCGACGCGTCACGTCGCCGCTTCGACGGTCCGGCACCACCGGCCCGCGAGCGCACCGTCTGACCCACCAACAGAAAGGAGCGCCGCACGATGGTGAGTCGCGTCGTTCTCGTGACCGGCGCGGGAGGTGGCCTCGGACGTGGCGTCGCCGCCGCGTTCGCGGCGGGCGGGGCGCATGTGGTGTTGGTCGGCCGTGCGCAGGCGGCTCTTTCGCAGACAGGCGAGCTCGTGCAGAGAGCCGGGGGAACGGCAACGATCCTCCCCATCGACGTCACGGACGCCGACGCCCTGGCTGCGGGGTTTCAGGCACTTCCACACCTCGACGTCGCCGTGAACGCGGCGGGTGTGATCGAGCCGGGGCTTCTCGGAGACATGGAGGATGCCGCGTTCGACAGAGTCTTCGACGTGAACGTCCGTGGCCTGTGGTTGTCGATGAAGAACGAGATCCGAACGATGCGGCGCTCTGGCGGTGGGGCCATCATCAACATCGGGTCGAATGTCGGCACCCGACTCATCCGACCGTCTCTGGGCGGCTATGCCGCGTCCAAGGCAGCGGTGAGCGCTCTGACCAAGACCGCCGCGCTCGAGGAACTCCCTCACGGCATTCGCATCAACTGCGTCTGTCCCGGCCCGATCGATACTCCTCTGTCCTACCGACCGGGAGAAACGGCAGCGATCCGCGACGCCCGCCTCAAGAGAACGAACCCGTCAGGGCGAGTAGCGGCACCGAGCGAGATCGCGGCCGCAGTCGTGTGGCTCGCATCCCCGGAAGCGTCGTACGTGATCGGGCAGGAGATCGTGATCGACGGGGGTGCGTCAGTGTGACGCGCGAGGGGAAGCGAGGCATCTCGCCTAACTCTGGTTGCGCTCTTCGTTCCTGCGGCGTCGGAGCTTGAACAGCTCGCCCGTCCGCACGATGCGCAGCAGGGTGACGAGCAGGAGCCCGCCCGCGAGGTTCAGGCCCAGAACGGGCAGGAACCACAGCAGCCAGTCGAGGTAGGTGATCGGTGCGCCGCTGATGATCGCGCCGAAGGCGAACAGCGAATCCAGGATCGAGTGGAAGAGCTGGAAGCCGGCGAGGATGAATCCGCCGACGACGGCCGCCACGATCTTCGCGGGCTCGGATTCGGTGCCGGCTTGCATCCTCGTCATGAGCGTGATGACGGCACCCCCGAGAATCGCCAGAGCCGCGAACTCGAGGCTGGGGGGCGCGTCGACGAAGTGCTGGGCGGTTTCGGCGAGCACCGGATGCCAGTCGGGAAAGGCCGCGACGATGATCGCCATGATCAGCCATCCGCCGATCAGGTTGGACACCAGCGTGCCGCCCCAGAGCTTCAGCATCTGCATCGCGGTGCCCTCGCGGGCGACGACCGCGGCGACCGGCATGAGGAAGTTCTCGGTGAAGAGTTCGCTGTGTGCGAGGAGCAGGGCGATCAGGCCGACGCTGAAGCCGAGTCCCGCCAGGAGATGATCGCCCGTCTCGTGGAGGATGCCGAGGTAGACGAGCACGCCGACGCCGACCTCGACCCCGCCCAGGAATCCGGTGACGAGGGTGGCGCGGAAGGTCCGGTGCAGCCGCTCCGCTCCTTCGCCGACGACCTCCTCGAATTCGACCTCGATTTCTTCCTCGACCGCCGCGTCGTTGGAGCCGTCCTGGCGTCGTTGCTCTGCACGTGCTTCGCGCGAATGGCTCATCGGGCCATCCTCGCAGTCGCGCATCGCGGTCGGGCCGGCGTGGGACGCGGAACGCACCGATCGCGACAACCGCGCCTAAGCCACCCAGTACCCCACCGCGCAGAGCAGTCGCGTTTCTTCATCCGCGTCGGCCGGCGGCTCGATCGCGGGAGGGAACACGCCCCACTGCCGCCACTCGTCCGCGTGCGGCACGACGTGCTCGTTCAACCCGGCGATCAGTTCGGGGGAGAGGTGGAACGGGATGCCGAGGTGCTTCGCGATCGAGTACGCCTGGAATGCGCGGTAGGTCGCCATGTGCGCGAAGCCTTCCGCCGCCGGGTAGTCGCCGTAAGTGAACCGGAACGTCTCGGCGAAATCGCCCGAGCGCACCGCGGCCGTCGCGGCATCGTTCAGAGCGTCGTAGGAGGCGATCGGGTCATCGCCGAGGAGGTCGGCGTCGGCGAACGGGTCTCCGTCGGCGGCCGCGCGACCGGCGATCACGTCGGGGATCCACGCCTCGTCGTACGCGTGGCGCCCGAGGATGCCGAGCAGCGTCGGCGACTCGAGCTCGCTCCACCCTTCTGGCACCGGGGCCGAGAGGTCGGCGGGATCGATCTGGTCGATGACCTTGCGCAGCGCGGCATCGGAGTGAAGGAAAAGCGCGTCCGGTTTCATGGCGCCGACGGTACTCCCGACCACCGACACGGACCAGGCCCCGGGAGTAGTGTTCACTCATCCGTGCCGAAACCTGAGGAGGTGGTCCCCGTGAACGAATCGACGTGGGTGCTCCTTCTCGGAGTCACGGTCGGGCGGTAGGTCGCCCGGGAGCACCGCTTCTTCTGTGCTTCCGAAAGGCGCGACCATGCAGGTCACCTCACACATCCCGCTCGGCGACGGCGTTCTCGAGCGCGCGTTCAGCCTCAACGGCTTCACCGGCATCCTCTGGATGCCACCGACCGCCACCCCCGCATCCCCTGCGCCACTCCTTCTGCTGAACCAGGCCGGCGGCTTCGGCACGCGCCGGATGTATCCGCGGCTCAAAGCCCGCGCCGAAGCCGCCGCTGCCGACGGGTTCGCGTCGGTGACCATCGAACTCCCCGGTACCGGCGATCGCCCCCCACTTCCCGGAGCCGAGCAGGCGCGTACCGACCTGCGCGCCGCGCTCGCCGCCGGCGAGATGCCGAGCGATGACGTGATCGACCGGCTCATCCTCCCGCTCGTGGATGCCGCGGTGCCCGACTGGCAGGCCACCCTGGATGCCGTGCTCGCGCTGACCGAGATCGGCACCAGGGTCGGCTTCTCCGGCGGAGTCATTGCCATCGGCGTCCGCCTCGCCGTGGTCGACCCACGGATCGCGGCCGCAGGGCTCTTCGCCGGAAGCTACGTGCCGCGTTCGACGATGGACGAGGCGCGGGGGATTGGCATCCCGATTCATGTTCTTCTGCAGTGGGATGACGAGGGTAACGACCGTCAGGCGGCGCTGGATCTGTTCGACGCGTTCGGCTCGCGCGAGAAGACGCTCGTCGCCAACATGGGTGGGCACACCGGAGTTCCGGCGTTCGCGGGAGAGGATGCCGGGAGGTTCTTCGTCCGGCACCTTCAGCGCCGCGGTGAGTGACGGGTACGCAACGCGACCCCCACGACCACCGCCGCCCCCACGCAGATCGCCGCATTCACCACAAGAGCCGCACCCACCCCCGCCGAGAGCACGGCGCTCGCCGCGACGATCGCCGACATCACCGGCGTCCCGACGGTAATGCCGATCTGCTGGCTCATCGTCGCGAGGCCGGTCGCGAGGCCCTGATCCTGATCGCGAATGCCAGTGGTCGCGGTGACCATGAAGCCGACGATTGCGACGAGGTTCGCGACTCCGCCGACGAACGTTCCGATGAGCACGACGACGAGCCACCCCGACAGCAGGTCGAGGAACGCCAGGGGGAGTGTCGCCGCGGCCTGCACGACGAGCCCCATGACGATCGCCCGGGTGGCGCCGATCCGGGCGATGATGCGGGGTGCGACGAGTCCGCCGACCACGGTGCCCGCGCCGACCACGGCGAAGACGAGTCCCGCCTGCAGGGGGCTGAATCCCCGGACGTTCTGCAGGTAGAGGGTCAGGAGGAACACCACCGACGTCTCGGTCGCGAAGGCGATGATGCCGGCGATGTTGCCCCACGCGATCGTCCGGCGGCGCAGCACGGACAGGGGAACGAGGGGATCGCGCACCACCCGCTCGGTGAGCACGAACGCCACCACCATGACGACAGCGAGGGTGAGAGCGCCCCAGAAGTTCCACGGCCAGCGTGGCTCTCGTCGCGTACGGCGTAGTAGTCGCGTCAGCTACATTGCGACCGTCGACGCGTCGAGCGGCCACGCCAGAGTTGTCATCCGGCCGGCGTCCTGGGGGCGGGGATTGAGTGGTGCACAGAAGAGAGCAAATCTCACTGACCCGGTGCGACGGTCATGCGGTGGTAGAGATGGCCGTCTCGGGTGTCGAAGGTGATGCGGTTGCGGCCTCGTCCGAAAGCGTCAGCGCAGTTCCGATGTGTTCGAACACCCCCCACCACGGTGAGCGAATGGGCGTGTAGTAGCGCCGGTTGCCGTCGGGAGTCTCGGCGAGCAGTCCGCAGTCGAGCAGAGTATGGACCTCCGCGCGGACCGCAGACATGGCGTGCCCGGAGGTCTGGAGGGCCGTCTGGGCCTCCAGCAAATAGAACGGCTGGTACTCGCGCTCCAGGATCCACAGCGTGAGGTAGATGCGCACGGGACGGCCGAACAACCGCTTGATCAGCTCCGACTTCTCTCGCATGGCGCGCCGTTCTACGGGTATCAGGTTTCGTGTTTCTAGACTATCGAAACGGACGATGTCGGTGGGTAGCATGACAATCGAACTTGCAACCCAGCGACACGCCGTCTTCCAGCGCACGGCTAGAGAATGGAGCATCCCATGCACCACGCCAACCCCGGTCAGTCGGCCGACCTGATTGCGTCGTCGGCGGGTGTGTTGTTCACTCGCGTAGCAGCCGCTGCCGCGCGAAAGGGTGCAGGAGATGTTGCTCTCGCGGTCGAGCGGGACGCGGTTCGCTCTGTACTAGAGCGTCTTCGGTCTGAGATAGAGGTGCTACGCGGAGAGCGGGCGGCAACCGTTGTCGATGAGCCCGCGTACGCGATGGCAGGTTTCACGCTCGATGCTCTGCGGACCGGACACGCCATGCTTGACGACGAACAGGCTGCGCTTCTACTCGAAAGCTTGATACGCCGTCTCGAGGCTCTTGACGGAGTCGACCCTCTGTCGACGGAGGACGCGACATGGCTGGAAGACCTGTTTTTGGCGGGCGGACGTTATGCCACGCTTGCGCTGTCCGACGCCGGCGAACGCACTCTACTGCTGCAGTGACCCGTGCCCGGTTCGTCGAATGCGCTGGAGCACCTGAAGCGCGCACTGCTGGATAGAATTCGAGGATTCGAGGCGGTTGTTGCCGATCAGATCTCGGCAGCTGCGGCATCCGGGCCGGGAATGCGCTATTCACTACGGCTCTTCGAGGAGTATGCGGGACATCTTCGTGATGAGGTGGTCTCCTCCTTCGCGGCGGCGCCAAACGATAACGTGCGGATGGCGCAACTGGGCTCGTGGAATGTACATCTGCGATCACGAGCTGGGTTCTTCGATGAGCGATTTCGGCGCGGTGACAGTCAAATTCCTCAAGCTATCGCCAATCTCATCGAAGCAGATGTCGCACTGTTCGGTGGAGGTTCTTCGCACGCCGTGGTGACGATCGGAAGTCCCGACAACTTCGTCACCTTCATAAGCGATCTGCGCGCACGACTCTTCGAAGGTTTGACGGTGCCCCCAGCGCCAGCGGGACAGCCGCGGCTCGTTTTGATTACGGTCCCCGAGTCCGAAGGTGCCCGGTTGTCCTGGTTGCCAATCACCTGCGGGCATGAGTTGGCCCACTATCTACAACGGGTTAAGCCTGTTGCCCGTTCTCATTCCAATGACTTGGATCCTGCGAAGGTCGCCGCGCTGACGGTGTTACCACCCTCTCTCGGGGCCAATCCTGGGTCGCGCGCGTTAGAGCAGGTTGCAGCGAAGTGGCTGGAGGAACTGACCTGCGACGCTTACGCAGTGCACCGATTTGGTGCCGGTGCGGTAGGCGCCTTGACTGATTTTCTTGCTTTCGTTTCGCCGGGATCCGTCGCGTCTGACTCGCATCCCCCGCGCGCTCTCCGGACGCGACTCATGCTGCAGTGGATAAACCTTGCGGGCGGCGACGCCCTTGGAATCACCAACGCGATAAGCGATCTCGCCACACAAGACACTGCCCTACCTGGTTGGGCAGTGCTACTCGAGGAACACTTCACCAGGATTGCCGAAGCTATTTGGACGGATGTCTCTACTTGGTGTACGCGTGCCGCGTATGGGCAGCCCGAAAACGAGAACCGAATCAGTGGCTGCGCGGATCTGCTAGAGTCCGGGACTCCGCCGGTTCACTGGTCTGACGCGAACGGAAACGGTCTTTACTCCGCAGCGGATCTTGTAAACGCCGTGTGGATGATGTTCGCGACCGCACCTGGAACGCCCGTAGGGCGCCTGGCGCTGAAGGCGCTGGACATTCTGGATTTCCTCCATCGATGGAGCGCGGTTGGTGGTAAATTCTTGCCACCAACGACAAATGACGAAGAACCACCGGAGTCCTACGGTGCTCTGTCAGCGCCCGAAATTCGGGCGCGGCTGGCTGCATCCGGCCCGTCCCGGTTGCAGCTCGTTCCACGACTTCCTCCAGACGTAACCGATGCGAGCGTTGACCTCCGGCTTGGGAACGAGTTCATCGTGTTCGCCCGCTCCAATATCGGACAGTTCGACGCGCTGGACCCCTCTCAGAACCCACGCACTATTCAATCCCGCGTGCAGAAGCCATGGGGGGATGTGTTCTACCTGCACCCGGGGCAGCTGGTCCTTGCCGCGACACTGGAGTACGTCGTCATGCCTCCGGACCTGGTTGGCCAGGTGATCACTCGATCTTCCTATGGGCGTCTGGGGCTGCTGTCAGCGACAGCCGTACAGGTTCATCCCCGCTTCACCGGATGCCTCACGCTGGAACTAGTCAATCTCGGTGAGGTTCCGATGGCAATTACCCCCGGAGAGCGCGTTGCCCAGTTGATGCTTTGGAACACGCACCCCGATGCGCCCGTCACCCCACCAGAGAGCAAGTACCGCATGCCGACCGGCCCAGAATTCTCCAAGATCCGGTCCGATCGAGATGCTGACATACTTCGGGCCCTCCGGGGCGCGTTTGCTTCGGCGCACTCTACACAGACGCCCGCATCTCCACCCGGTCCGTGAGCGCCTTCATTGCGGAAATGGCGGACATGTCACTCCGCTAGCGGCTACGTGCACGACGGGCATATCTTGCTCTTCGTGCTCGCGGAGCCCGACGACAAGTTCGGGGCAGAAGTGTAACGGCATGCCGAAGTGCTTCTAGATCGATCAGGCCCCGAGGGGCATCGACAGGTGTGGGAGGCCGGGGGCGGCGGAGTAGTCGCTCGTACGTGAACTCGACGTCTCGGCGAAGTTGCCCGCCCGCTCGGTCGTCTCTGCCGTGTCGTTGGGGGCGTCGTACGACGTGATCCGTTCGTCAACCGCCGGTGACTTCGTTCACGCGCCCGTCCACCACCGACGCGATATAGTCGCGCATGCTCGGGTCGCAAACATAGATGTATGTACCCAACATCCCGCGAGTGAGTAAGACGCCATAGATGTTCTGAATCAGCGCCAGGAGATCCTCGTCGGTCGTCTTCTTGCCGAGCTGCCGCAGGTTCTCCTTGCCTTTCCTGTCTCGGTAGGCGGTGCGGTCAGGCACCATCTGACGAGAGTTGCGGTCATAGCGGAGATCTTCGCCGATGATGACACCCGCGTAGTTCAGGTCGTAGCCCTGGACTGTGTGGATCGACCCCACCTCCTGGATCGAGCTGGATGAGCTGATCCAGTCTTTGTCGGCGCGGTTCCAGGTGAATTCGGCGCCCTCGAGCTCGAAATCGAACCCAGGTTTGTTGTTGCGGGTGTTCCAATCCCACGCGAAGCCCGCCACCATTCGTGACAACCCCACCTCTCTATCGCGTTCGCGTATGGTGGCCTGCATTTCAACGACGCTCGAGAATAATCGCAGGTCGTATGCCCCGAAATCTGGCCGGCGCCCGGGCATCGCGTCACCGCGGAGCAGTTCTCTGATGAACCCGACGTAGTCCGCATCCGCGTGAACGCGCATCTGTAGGGCGAGAGGAAAATGGCGGTGGCTCCCCTCTGCATCAGAGATCTCAGAGAGCAACACTTCCCGGGGCAGGTCAGCGGGGCGGACCGATTGGCGTTCGTCAATGAGCAGGACCCGGTGAGTGCTTTGAGCTTTGATCCAGTCGAGTTGCGTCTTGCTGTAGTCGTCGGACCCGAAGAGGCGCTCGTTGATTTCGATGAAGTCCCGGTTGCGCCTGCCGGAGGACTGGTTGGCACGCTGATTGAGTCGATGCGTCTCGTCCACAATCAGCAGGTCGTAGGGAGTCGGAGACTTGCCGACGTCGAATGGGTCGAGCACCTGGTCCTCGCTCACCCCTGGTGTCTTCTTGAAGACCCGTCTGATCGACTCGCGGAGCGACTGCTGAGGCACTACTAGACCGATGTGCGCCACCTTCAAGAGTTGGCGATTCTCCGGCACGAAGAACTCCGAGAAGAGCGAGTCCTGCTCGATCTCGTCACTGTCCTGATAGTCGCGGATGTCGGCCAGGAGCTTCATGAGGTAGATCGCGACGATCGTCTTTCCGGTGCCCGGATTCCCCCGAATAACGCTCGTCGATTGGCTGTGACCTGCGAGATCTTCGAGAACTGATTCGATGATCTGCTCGACGGCGATCGCTTGCTCCCGCGTGAGCACCTTGAATGGCGACAGCTTGAACAGATCGCTGTTCTCGATCTCCGGGATGCTGCGCTGGAAGACTCCCTCCGATCGCAGCTGATCGAAGATCTGCCGGAAGTTCTCGCGGTACAGCTCGCGCTCGTAGTATCGGGCATCGATGATGCCTTCGTTGCCGTTCAGCACGGTGAAATGGCCGTCGCCAGCGAGCCAACGGATCAGATGAGACTCGAGGTCGAGGCAGGCTGATTTGTTGAAGGTTTCGTCGATGACGACACGAACACGGCGGAAGCCGGACTTGGAGGGGCTCTGAAGGTGTTGGCGTATCCGGGATGCGGCGCTTACCGTCTCGCCGACGTACACCGACGGCTGCTTCGTAGATCCGGCGCTGTCGAGAACGTAGACGACCGGCCAATTAACGCGTCGTTCGTCGCCAGCAGCCCACTGCGTGACCGCAGGCGTGGTGAAGTCCAGCCGTTCGATCTCAGAGGGCGTCATACTTCGTGCTCCGCCCTCTCGCCGTCTCGACCGGATACTTGGAACGGGTCACGGCGAGCTTCTCGAGGACGATCTCGTCGAGATCGACTCGGAGTTTCTCTGAGAGAAGGATGCAGTAGGTGGCGACGTCCGCCAGCTCCTCCCGAACGCGCGCTTCATCGGCCTCATCGTTCCATTGGAAGCACTCGAGTAGCTCGGCGGCTTCTATCGAGATGCTCTTCGCGAGATTCGCCGGCGTATGAAACTGAGCCCATTCACGCTCGCGAACGAACTCCGACAGCGCTTCTCGAACTCGCTCACTCGTCACGGTGCGACCGTAACGCACTACGGGGTCGGACCTGTGCTAACCAGCCGACGGGCGTCCAAGTAGCCTGACCCCACCCCCGCTCGGGTCGAAGGAGACCGCCGTGACCCAACCGCTCCGCTATGGCATCAACGTCTCCCTTGACGGGTACGTCCACCACGAAGCGGGCCTGCCGCCGGACGCTGAGTCGATGGCGTTCTGGACCGACGAGCTGCGCCGCTCCGACATGCTGCTCTAAGGGCGCGTCACGTACGAGCTGATGGAGGGCGCGTGGCGGCGACCCGCATCGGGACAGTGGCCCGACTGGATGGACGCCAGCGAGGTCGCCGTTGCGGAGGTGCTGGATCCGATGCGGAAGGTCGTGGCATCCACGAGCCTCAACGCCGTGGACTGGAACGCCGAACTCCTCCGCGGCGATCTCGTCGACGCGGTGCGGCGGCTCAAGGAGCAGCCGGGGCGGGGGATCTCGCTCGGCGGTGTGCGGCTGCCGGTGGCGCTCGCTGCGGCGGGACTCATCGACGAGTACACGTTCGTCGTGCATCCGGTGATCGCCGGGCACGGGCCGCGGCTGCTCGACGGCGCGGAACTGACGCTGGAGCTGGTCGAGCGGCGGGAATTCGGTTCGGGGGTTACGGTGCAGAGGTACCGGCCGGATCAGACCGGGGATCAGTATGTTGGCAAGGTAGCGCACACCTGGGGACGTCGATGGCCCTCGTCCGCCAGACGCGGTGCGGGTGCATGTCGAGATCTAAGCGGAAGCGCCTCGACCCGTTCTTGTGATCTTCTCGTCCTGCAGCAAGATCGCTGCTGCTTGGTTCTCCCGCTCGTCGGAAACCCGCGCGAACCTGTCCCAGAATCTCTCACCTGCGATGAGTCTTTGAGATGCGGGAAGGAGGGCTTCCGCGGCATCAAGGGACAGTAACGCGGCCTGATAGCCCCGCCGCGCGTCTCGAACTAGCCCATCCCGCCTGCGAGCGCTGTCAATATCAGCCGCTCCGGCTAGTGCGGCCGCCTTCGCGAGAGACTGGGCCGTGAAAGTCAGAAGGTGACGCACAAGAAAAAGTTCGTTCGTGAACTGGAGACTCGCGTCTCGGACCGCGATTATGGGGGCGAGCATACCAAGTTCTTGGTCGCAGAATTCCTCCTGCTGTTCCAGGGCGCGCCCATTCAAGTTTTCGGTCTTGCCGAGCCGAGTAACGGCGCCTTCAAGCCTGCTTCGAAGGATGTTCATGTCCGGGACAGTGCGCGAGGCAACTACCGCTCGCTCGCTGCGACGCTTGAGCAGATCGCCAACGAATGGGATGATCGTGGCGACCACAAGGAGGGCTGTTACAACCACAAGCCCCCAGGTTGCGGCAACGATTTGATCGTCCATGCTTTCCCCCTGATACTGCTGACGATTATCAGAAGGCTATCGGTAGTTCGCGCCAATCCGGTGAGATGAGCGGAGTGTGATTCGGTAACGCGACGGGCGTAGCCATTTATCTGCCTCCGTCGCACCCGCTCATCAGTCCTGGAGGAACGGACGGTCGTCGAGAGGCGCGCGGCGGAGGCGATCGCGACTCGCGGATGAAGCCTGTGGCCAGCGCGCCGCCCTGACCGGGTCACCCCGCGGCGACCGAAACACTCCACGTCACCCCGAACCGGTCCGTCAGCATCCCGAACCCGGCGCTCCACGCCGACGCCGCGAGGGGCTCGACGATCGTGGCATCCACCGCCAGGGCATCCCAGTAGCCCCGCAGCTCATCGAGCGTCGGCGAGCTGATCGAGACGAACAGCGCCTGGTCGGTGATCGTCGTGTGGTTCTCGCGGTGGGTGGAGCCGCCGCCGGCGATGCCGCCCTGGGTCTGGCCGGGGATGTCGTATCCCATGATCCGGAACCCGTTATCGGCGGCGACGAGGCCGAACACGACCGTGTCGGCACCGGGGATCTCGGCCGGCATCCCGAAATCGGCGTACGTGTTCACGACGAGGTGGCCGCCGAAGACGGACTGGTAGAACTCGAGCGCCTGCCGGGCGTCGCCGCGGAAGTTCAGGTGGGTGGTGGTCTGCACGGACATGTCTGCTCCTTAGGTCTCGGGCCGGATCGGCTCGTGAGACCACGCTCGCAACCGTGTAGGTCGGTTTGTGTCCTAGACCGGAAATACCCTGGATGCCATGACCACGACATCGCGGCTGCTCACCCTGCTGTCGCTGTTGCAGACACGGCGCGACTGGCCGGGGTCGCTGCTCGCCTCGCGGCTCGGCATCAGCGATCGCACGGTGCGCCGCGATGTCGACCGCCTGCGCGAGATGGGCTACCGCATCGAGGCGACGATGGGTCCCGATGGCGGCTATCGTCTCGACTCCGGTGCCGAGCTGCCCCCGCTGTTGTTCGACGACGACCAGGCGCTCGCGGTGGCGATCGCGCTCCGGACCGCTCCATCGCTCGGCGCGGGAATCGGTGAGGCGGCGATCCGCGCCCTCGCGACGATGCGCCAGGTGATGCCGTCACGTCTGCGGCACCGCCTCGACACCCTCGAGGTCACCACGGTCGCGCGGCCGGGGGAGGTGGCATCCACTGAGATCTCTCTCGACGTGCTCGTGACGCTCGCGCAGACGATCCGCGACCGGGTGACGCTGCGGTTCGACTATGCCGAGGGCCCGCCGAAGCGTGTCGAGCCGCACCACCTCGTCGTCTCGGATGGCCGGTGGTACCTCGTCGCGTGGGATCTCGACCGCGACGACTGGCGGATCTACCGGGTCGATCGCCTCCGCCCGCGCATCCCGCACGGCGCCCCGTTCACTCCGCGCACGGTGCCGGGTGGAGACGTCGACGCGTTCGTCTCGGCCCGGTTCAAGGGCGCGGATGCCAACGCCTGGCCGTGCCGCGGGACGGTTCTGTTGCACCTTCCGGCGCGCGACGTTATGCCCTTCGCCGGCGATGGAACCGTCACCGCCGTGGACGAGCAGAGTTGCACGCTCGATGCGGGGTCGTGGTCGTGGGGAGCGCTCGCCGCGTCGTTCGGGCGGTTCGAAGCCGAGATGGAGGTCGTGGGGCCGCCGGAGCTGGCGGAGGCGTTCGAGACCCAGGCGGAGCGGTTCGCCCGCGCGGGACGACTCTCCGGAGGTGGCTGACCCCCGGTGGGACGGATCGGTCTGGTCGTGTGAGGGGACCCGCGGCTACGCCCGAGCAGCCAGCGGCGGCACAGTCGCACGAACTGCCCCCCGTCCGATGTCGGGACCGGCTGACAGCTGGCCACCGCATCGCGTCAGTCGCTGGTGAGCCCGACGCAGTCGCAGGTCTTCCGTCGTCGGCCGTCGTGGGAGTCGTTTCCGCGGTTCTCGCCCTCGGCGTAGGGTTCTTGAACATCTGCAAGGACATCAGCAGCCTGAACGCCATCTACCTCAACGGTGGGGTGCCCGGCGTGGTCATTCCCCGTTGCTGGGCTCAGTAGAGGAGGTACATGGCATGTTCGCCGACAACCGATTTCTCACGCTCGGTCTGATGCTCGGCATCCTGGGCCTCGGGATCGGGGTGGGAC
>NZ_CAKKMM010000006.1:0-38651 GCF_918698205.1 Microbacterium sp. Bi128
GGATGCGTGCGTCACGGGGACGCGGGACGGGGTCGGCCGACGGCAGCGCGTCGGTGGTGACGCGCTCGCGCGAGCGCGAACGGCGCGTTCCGGCAGCGGTGTCGCCCGTGGGCGCGTCCGACGGCGGTTCGGGCTCGGGCGAAGTGGCCGCGCCACGGCGACGACGGCCAATGGCCGTGGTCTCCTCGAGAGCCGGGGGCGGATCGTCCCGGGGCGTGGCCTCACGAGAGCCTCGGATCGTGTCGTCGAACGATTCGTCCGGCGTCGCCGCGGCAGCGCCCTCACCACCGCGGGCTCGGGCCGTCTCGTCGGACGGCTCGTCGCGGACGATGCGCACGGTGGCATCCGACGGCTCCTCCCGCCCGACCCGGACGGTGTCTTCGGCCCGCGCCGACCGCAGGGAGACAGCGGTGTCCTCGTCGATCTCATCGCCGTCGTCCACGGCCGGGTCCGGCCGAGCGGGCCACGGGCGCAGACGGCCAGCCCACAGCGTGATGTCGTCGGGATCGTCGGGGACGTCGTAGGGGCCGCTCACGGCTCCCTCCGCGTCAGGCGCACCTCCGCGTCGCCGAGGAAGAACCGCTCCCCCGCCTCGATCTCCTCACCGGGAGGCGCCTCGACCTCGGTCCCCATCAACGTCGCGAACAGCACGCCATTGGTCGAGTCGAGATCGGTGACGTACCACGTCTCTCCCCGCAGCTGCAGTCGAGCGTGCGTCTTGGACACCGTGCGGGTGTCGTCGACGATCGCCACGAGCTGGGCGTCGGGGTGCGCGGCATCCGGGGCCGGGCGACGACCCAGGATGACGACGTCCGACGTCAGGTCGACCGGGGTGCCGGCCGGCGGCACGAGCGCCCACGGGATACGGCGGCGGCGAGTGACGATGGTGCGGTCCAGCGCATCGAAGTCGGCGTCATCCGGCTCGGCGGGGAACTCCGGCTGCGTGTACAGCGCGGACACGGAGGTTCGCGCGGACCGCGGCGCACCGGCCTGTGGGGCATCGGACACCGCCGACACGGCCTCGGACAGTTCGGGGAACTCCTCCCCCGGACCCTCGTCGTCGCGGCGGGGAACGGACGAGACGGGGGCTTCCGCCGGTGCGGGGCGTGTCAGCGGCACCTCGGGCTCGGGCTCGGGCTGGGGCACCTCGGGCTCGAGCGGGACGTCCGACGCGACCGAGCCCCCGCGCGCGGGGAAGGCCGGTGTGAGGGGAGCCGCATTCCAGCCAGCGCTCTCGGATTCCTCGCCGCGGGCGGGGGCTTCGCGGAGCGCTGGTGCCGGCGTCGCGACCGGCGTGGTCGGTGCGCGCAGGGCGGCGAGCGCCTCCGCCACCGAGTCGTGGACGTCGGCCGAGGTCTCGGGCCGCTCCGACCCGGAACGCTGCTCACCCGCGTCGTCTCCGCGGTGCGGGAACTCCGCTGCGGCGGGCGGGGCCCAGTCGGACGGAGAGGGCACGGCATCGGACAGGGAGCCCGACGGAGCGGCGAACGGCAACAGCACCGGCTCGGACATCGGTTCGGCGGCGACGTCGTCGACCATGCCGCCATCACCGGCCGGACGCGCGGGCTCCGGCGTCCAGCCGCCGACGAGGGGCACGTAGGGACCGGCGAAGTCCTGACCGCGGCGCACCGGAGCCGAGTTCTCATCGACTCCGCCGACGCGGCGGACACCCGAGGACGCCTCCTGCCAGCGTGCGGCGCCGAAGCCGAGGACACTGGCCCAGACCACCGGGATGAGCGCCCCGAGCACCGTCATGCCCGCGCCGCGATCGAATCCGAGGTTGATGCGGTGGACGGCGACGATGAACACGACCACGAACGCGGTGGTGCCGAACAAGGGGATGAGGTTCAGCAGCACCAGCCACGGGGAGAACCCGCCGACCTTCAGGACGGTCGCCCCGTTGACCACGGGGACCCACGCCTTCCAGGTCGCCTCACCGGTCTTGGTGAACAGTGCGGCCAGAGCCAGCGCGTACCAGACGTACACGATCACGAACAGGAGCAGCGTCAGCGCCCCGAGGATCACACCCGTGGAATCGTTCATGTCGTCTCGCGCCGGCCGGCGGGCGGGCGCGTCCCCCTCTCGTCGCGGTGCGGCGGCCGTCGGCGCGTGGGGCGCGGGGCGAAGAACCGCAGGAACGATCTCAACGATACGGCCGCGCACACGCGACGCCACCACCCGTGGCGACGCGTCAGCAGGCGGCGGTCCTCGTCGACGATCCGCCAGAACTCGGATGCCTCGTCCGCGGTGACCGTTCGAGACGAGAACACCGCGCGATCGGCGTCGTCCGCCAACCTCACCCCCGACGGGGTGTCGAGGGAGGTGGCGAGCTCGCGCCGGGTCGAGGACGGGGGCAGGGAGCGGCCGGCATCCAGCCCGGCGTCGACATACTCGTCCCACCCTCCGGCGATCGAGACGCGCGGATCGGGGTCGCGCCGACGGCCGCGGCGGCGTGCCGCCTTGGCCACCACGATCGCGAGGAACGGACCGAAGAACACCAGGACGACCAGGAGCGAGATCGCCGCGACCCGGAGGATCGGCCATAACCATGCGAGGTCGAGCCCGTCGTCGGTCGCGTCGTCGTCGGTGAGGGCGTTGTCTTCCTGCACCGGATCGGGCGGGACGACCTCGTCGACGGTGTCGGGGCGGACCTCGGTGACGTTCTCGGGATCGCGCTGCTGCGTCACCTCGAGGCTCGGCGACAGCTCCCACTGCGGGGTCGCGTCGATCGCCGCCCAGCGACCGTCGTCGCCCTGCACCTCGGTCCACGCACTGAGATCGCGCGCACGGCACTCCCCCGCATCGCACGTGGCGACACCCGGGTCGCTCGCGCTCAGCCGGGTGCCCACCACGACGCGGGCCGGGAAGCCGAGCTCGTGCGCGATGAGCGCGGCGGCGACGGCGAACTGCTCGTCGTCGCCCACGGCCGCGACGTAGTTGCCCGAGGTCTGCCCGCGCGGGTCGTCCTCGCGTTCGAGCAGGCGCTGGAACATCACGTCGATGCGCGCGAGGGAGTGCCCCGAGGCGCTCGGCTGCAGCTGGTAGCCGGGAAGGTCGGCCGTCCACGTCGGGGCCGGCGCACCCGCCGCGGGGGCCAGGCCGTGGCTCAGGTAGCCGCGCTCGCGCAGGAGACGGACGAGGGAGACGAGGTCCGCCCCCGAGGATCCGGTGGCGTGTTCCTCGACCCAGCGTCGGAGGTTCTCGCCGCCCGCGCGACCGCCGTCCACACCGGGGGCGACGAGGGTCGCGGGATCGTCGTCGGCGGACTCGACGGCCGACAGGCGGTAGCGGTCGCCCGAGCGGAGTCCACCGTCGGCGATCTGGACGCCGGCCTGGGCGTCGGCGCTGTAGTAGAACCGATCGGCGAGGACGTTCTGCCGATCGCCCTCGAACGTCGCCGAGACGAGACGGCCGGCGGTCGGCATCCAGATGCCACCGAGATCCGCGATCTCGACATCGGCCTCCACGTCCCGGCCGTCGCCCGCCGGCAGGCTCGCGGGAAGCCGCACGAACGACCCCTGGCGGGAGCCGGAGGAGCGGAAGACCTCGCCGTCGTAGACGTCGAGCGTCGCCACGCGGATGCGCTCGGGAGCCGTGCCCGTCGACGAGACGCGGAACAGCACGTCGTCGTCCCGCGCGTCGGAGAACATCGACCGGTACTCGGAGAGCGGGCTCACCGCCTCGGCGATCTGCCGTTCGGGACCCGCCGCCGACCGCAGCACCCGGCGGTCGGCGTCCCTCACGGCCCACGGCACGACCGCGACGGCGGCCACCACGGCCACGACGAGCATGCCAGCGCCCAGGGCCACGCGGCGCCGGCCGGTGGGCGAGCGACGCCGAGGCAGGCTCACCGCCCCGCTCTCGCTCGCCCGGCGCAGCGCCCGGAGGCGCTCGTCGCGCGTGCGCCACGCCAACCACAGCACGGCCGAGAGGACCGCGCCGACCCCGACCGCGGTTTCGACCGGCGCCGCGAACGTGATCGGCCCGACCGTCAGCGGAGCGCTCGTGGACGTGCGACCGAAGAACAGGCCGAACCCGGTCATCGCCAGACCGCTCACCACCGCCGCCGGCGCCCAGCGATCGCCGCGCAGCGCGAGCGTCAGTGTCACCGCCGTACCGACGAGGAAGACGACGAGCGCGGGGATCAGCAGATTGCGGTAGTCCCCCACGGGGAGGTCGACGGTGACGAGGTCCTTCCAGGCCAGCGCGACGCCCGAGAACGCCTCGCCCAGGCCGCGCAGGAACTCCAGCGGGCTCCCCAGACGCGAGGGCACCGCGAGCGGCACGGCCAGAACGGCGAACGCACTGGCCACGAGCGCGGCGGTCACCCCTCCTCCCCAACGGCGCCACGTGCTCACGGCGACGATGCCCGCCGAGGCCACGACCGCCGCGGCCACGAGCAGCACGAAGGCAGGAGAGGCGTACACCGGCCACGCGGCGACCGCGGCGAGCGCCGCGGACACGGCGGTGTACAGCCCACCCGCGACGACGCGCGAGAGGCGAGCCGGGTCTGTCGCCCGGGACGGCGCGCTCACGAGGTCGCTCCGCGCACGAGCAGACCGGACAAGTCGTCGAGGGTGCCGATGGTCAGGACGGTCAGCCCGGCGACGCTCTGCATGCGCGGGTGCGCGCGCTCGTCGCACACCACCGCCGCGACCGCCGTGTCGGCCGGGAACGCCAGCGCCGCCTGGCGCAGCCGGGTGAGCGAGACGGCCGATCCGACCACCACGAAAGCGATCGAGAGCCGTTCGTTGGCCTCGGATGCCAAGCGGCAGACGTCTTCGACGGCCATCGTGTTCTCGTGGCGCTCGAGGGCGCTGAAACCGTCGAGCAGAGCGCGCGGCGCGACGGTCGGGACGTGCCGGATCGCGCGCAGGCGTCCTTTCACGACGCGCGGGATCTCGGAGCCGGTCACGATGTCGATGTCGCGGGCATCGCGCACGGCGCGCAGGCCGAGCGAGGCGGCGGCCGAGACCGCCAGCTCGTACTCGTCGGCATCCGCGTACTCCTGCGTCGCGGCGGCCAGGACGACGGCCATCCGCGAGCGGCGGGATTCCTCGTACTGGCGCACCATGAGGCGCCCGGTCTTCGCCGTGGACTTCCAGTGCACCTGGCGCCGGGAGTCTCCGGGGACGTACTCGCGGATCGCGTGGAAGGACATGTCGGCATCCACGAGGCGCCGCGTGGCGCTGCCCTCGAGGTCGCGCACGAGTCCCGCGCTCGTGGACGGCAGGCCCACCGTGCGGGGGTGCACGAACAGGTCGTGCACGTCGTCGAACGCGTGCTCTCGCCGCAGCAGACCCACCGGGTCGCTGCGGACCGTCGTGACCGGTCCGATGCGCACGACACCGCGCGGGAGCGGCGGGATCTCCAGCGGTTCGGTCACCCCGTGGCCCGGTCGCAGCAGCGGGACCGCGAACTCCACGAGCCCGCGCCCCACCGGGATGTCCAGACGTCCGGGGAGGGCCGGGCGCCCGCTGTCGTTGCGCACGGTGATCTCTCCCGTGACGCCGGTGCCGGCGACGACCCGCTCGTGCGTGAGCGTCAAGTCGACGTCGTACGCCCGCGCGCCGAAGAGGAAGGGGACGCTCATGACCAGCAGCAGCAGAGCCACCGCGCCCGCGACGACCCACTCCACCCACCCGAAGACGAGACCGAGGGCGAGGCCCGCAGTCGCGGCGACCGCCACGACCGCCCCCGCCGGCCGCACCGTGCGTCCCGCCCACCGCACCGCGGCGTCGACCGCGTCCACGACCACGCGCCACATCTCGGCGGCGCGCACCGCCGCGCGCACGAGCCGACGGGTGCGCCGCGTCGACGTCGAGGTGACCGATGTGCGCGACCCCGTGCCGACGGTCGCCGCGGAGGTCCGCGTCAGTCGCGACTCGGTGAGGTTCACGTCGGGCATGGCGTCACCCGTCGCGAGCGGAGGAGCGGGGGGACTCGCACGTTCAGGCGCTCTCGCGCTGCGTCGGCGGGACGGTGTCGAGCAGGACCTGGCCCACGACGGCCTCCTGCGTCACCCCGTCGAACTCCGCCTCGGGATGCAGGATGAGCCGGTGCGACAGGACGGCGACGGCGAGCGCCTTCACATCGTCGGGCGTCGCGTACGTGCGGCCCTGCGCGGCCGCGCGCGCCCGGGTCGCCCGGGTCAGGGCGAGCGCGCCGCGGATGCTGACGCCCAAGCGCACCTCGTCGGCCGAGCGGGTGGCATCCACCAGTCGGGCGATGTAGTCGAGCACCAGGGCGTCGACGTAGACGGAGGCGGCGAGATCGGCCATGCCCACGAGGGCCTGCGGCGTGATGATCGGACGCAGGTCCGCGGTGGAGACGGCCGCGCCGTCGAGGATGCGCACGGTGGCCGCGTGGTCGGGGTAGCCGAGGGAGGTGCGCAGGAGGAAGCGGTCGAGCTGCGCTTCGGGCAACCGGTAGGTGCCGGCCTGCTCGACCGGGTTCTGCGTCGCCAGGACGAGGAAGGGCACGCCGACCTCGCGCGAGACGCCGTCGATCGTGACCCGGCCCTCTTCCATGACTTCGAGGAGCGCCGACTGGGTCTTGGGGCTCGCGCGATTGATCTCGTCGGCGAGGACGATGTTCGCGAAGATCGGCCCGGCGTGGAACTCGAACGTGCCGGTCTTCTGGTCGTACACCGTGATGCCGGTGATGTCGCCGGGGAGCAGATCGGGCGTGAACTGGATGCGCGTGTTCGTGCCCTGCACCGATTGAGCGATCGCGCGAGCGAGCGAGGTCTTCCCCGTGCCCGGGACATCCTCGAGCAGGACGTGGCCGTCGCTGAGCATCGCCGTGAGCACGAGCTCGACCACGTGGCGCTTGCCGAGCACGGCGCGCTCGACGTTGTCGGCGATCTGCGCGAACGTCTGGGCGTACCAGGTCGCCTGCTCCTGGGTGATCGTCATGGCAGTACGTCTCTCTCGGTGAGGGGGATCAGGGTTCGGGATCGGCTTCGGGCGTGCCGGGCTGGCAGGCCGCCTGGGTCTCGAGGACGGCGGAGTCGAGGCCCCAGCCGCGCGCGGACCAGTCGACCGTGACGCGGACGTTCGTGACCTTGGTCGCTCCGGCGGGGACCAGGTCGGAGCCCTCGGCGGGGGTGAGCACGGCGCCGTTCTTGTCGGTGTAGCGGAGCACGGAACGGTCGAGCGTCAGCGTCGCCTGGTCGTTGCTCGCGCTCGAGGACACCTGGAGGCGCTCTCCGGCGGCACAGGATGCCACTCGCGTGCTCGCCTGCACCTGGTACGGCGCGCTACCCGAGGCCGGCGCGACCCGCCCGGTCTCGGACGTGGTGCCCCAGAAGCGGTGCTGGAAGTAGACGCCGATGTTCGGGTCGGAGCCGAAGACCGATGACCGGCCGCCGTCGAAGTTCGTGTACTTCGGGTCGTTGAACCGTGGCGGCTCGGTCCCCGTCTGGATGCCGGAGATGCGCCACCGCGCGACCGGGCGACCGTCCTCGGTGCCGACGTCGGCCTTCGCCCCGACGCGGAACGTGTAGCCGCGCGGGGCGGCGGTGTCCTGCGCGACGCGGTACTCCTGCGTCGTGCTCTTCGTGCCGTAGGACGTCCCGTCGAAGCGGGACTCGACGCAGAACGTGAACGTGTACGCGACGCCGTCCTCTTTACCGGAGAACTCCCGTTGGGGCCCGCCGTCGCCGACGCGGCAACTCGTGCCTTCGACGATGCCGTAGCGGAGCTGCGAGTCCGTGCCGTTGGCCCGAGCCGTCCCTTCGACCGTCACGGTGGAGACGCCGTCGCCGCTCGAGCGCGAAGTGATCGTCATGACCGGGTCGAGCGGAGCGCCCACGCCGTGCGCCGAGAACACCAGCGCACCGCCCTGGGCCGAACCGCCGAGGCCCGCGGGGATCTCGAAGCGCGAGGTCGGGGTGACGGTGATCTCGGTGCGGGCGTTGCTGCCGACCCGGAAACCGTCGACGCGGACATCGTTCTGGTTGCGGCCGACGCTGACGGTACGGGTCTCGCCCGCGGCGCTGCGGATCTCGAGCTGACCCGTCTCGGCGGACTCGACGCCGCGGATCACGAGGTCGGCGACGTTGCCCTCGCCGTCGCCGGTCACGGCGGGGGTGAAGCCCGCCGATTCCGGCCGCGCGGGCGGGTCGTACGCCCAGGCGGTGGTGCGCACCGACCCGCGGGACTCGCCGACGGAGTTCACGGCGGTGACGACGTACTCGCGCTGTTCGCCGTTGGGAGCGCTGATCGAGGGACACGCGCCGTCGGGACCGCACTGCGCGACGACGTCGCCGCGCGAGCGGACGGTGAACCCGGCGATCGCCGGGTAGGCACGGCGGGCCTCACCCGGGTCGATGCGGAGCGTGAGCGAGCCGTCGGCGTAGGCCGTCTGCCGCACGCTCGCCGGAGCGCGAGGGAAGCCCTGGAGGTCGAGCACGACGCGCGCGTCGCGGGAGCCCGCGGTCGACCGCCCCTGGGCGTCGCGCAGGGTGACGCTGGCCGCGCACGTGGCACCCGGGGCGTCGGCGGTCCAGGACGCCCGCACGCTCGCGTTCGAGGCGACCTCGAAGCCCACGCCCGTGCACGCACTCGTCGGGCGCACGTCCACGACCTCGAGCGGGGTGCGCGGGAGGGGGTTGACCTCGCCGGGGAGGCCGACGGCATCGATGGTGCAACTGGAGCCCGAGGCCTGCGAGCACTGCAACGTCGTGGTTCCGCCCTGCGGAAGCGTGGAGGGGGCCGCGCCGACGCGCAGCAGCAAGCGGGCCGGGGCGACCGCTCGATGGCTCGTCACCGAGAGGATCGCCGCGTTCTCGCCGCCGGGGACGGCGCGGTCCGCGCCGGTGACCGTCACCACCGAGCCGTCGAGGGTCACCGACGAGAACGCCGATCCGGAGTAGTCGAGGGCATAGCGGATACCCGCCCAGTCCTCACGCCCCAGCTGCCAGGTCGTCATGTTGCGCAGGTCGAAGGTCGCCGTCTCGCCCGGGCCGACGGTCAGCGAGCCGGGGCGCAGCTCGGGCTGAGGCTCGCGGGCGACGATCCCGACGGGTACCGACAGCAGCGTCCACTCCTCGGTCCCCGCGACGCGCACCGGCACTTGGCAGGCATCGGTCCAGGGGGACCCCGTGCCGGCGTCGTACCGCACGACCGTCCCGTTCACGGTGCAGCGCCCCTCGGCGCGCACCCCGGTCGTCGTGACCTCGGGCCCCACCTCGAGCGTGGCGCGGCGCGGGACGGCGACGAGGGATGCCATGTCGAACTCGACCGAAGCGAGTTCGTCGACGCGCTGGGCCGAGCCCGGGCGCAGGGCGAGCGTCAGATCGTCGTCGCCGGGCACACGGACGAAGGCGTACGTCGTGACGTCTTCTCCTCCCACGGTGCCCGACACGACGAAGGGGATGATCCGCCGCGTCGCGGGGAGCTCGCCCGACATCCGCCGACCGTCCAGGCTCACCCCGGCGGGCTCGCCCCACAGCGAGACGCGCAGATCCGCGACATCGCCGCCCGACCAGGTGGCCCGCCCGTCGAGGACGTCGACCCCGGAGACGAACTGATCGCGGTCTTCGAGGGTGAGCACCGTGTCGGTGACCACCGGGAAGTCGGGGACGCTCTCGCGCACCACCTTCACCACGATGAGTCCGCGGCCGGTGTTGCCGGAATCGGACTCGACGTCGTACAGGAAGGACATCGTCGCCGGAGCCTCGCCGGCACGCAGGACCACTCCCGTCTCGGTCGTCGTCTCGATCATGGACTCCAGGCGCGCGTACTCGGGGTTGTCGCTGCCGTCGACGAGCGTGCGGGGGAGATCGGGGCGCACCGCGGTGAGCGAGAGGCGTCCCTGAGTGGGATCGATGTCGTTGGCGAGCGGGCTGACCCGGATACGGCTGTCGGGTCCGGCCTGCACCTGCACGTAGTCCGTGAACGTGATGGGGCTCGGGTTGGCCTCGGCATCCAGGACTCCGATGCGCACCGTGCCTTCGCCCGTCGCGCCGGAGGAATCGGCCACGCGGTAGCGGAACGACACCTGACCGCGATCGCCCGGCACCGAGGAGTACACGAGGGAGGCCCCGTCGGCCGAGATCGAAGCGGTCCCGCGGTCGGGCTGGGTCACGATGCGGTCGAGCACGACCGCATCCCCGTCGGGGTCGACGCCGAAGCCGCGGAAGGGGATCGTGGTCTGGCCTCCGCTGAGCACGCGCCCCTGCAGCGTGTCGGGCACCGGGGCGCGATTGGCCTCGGAGCCGAGCACGGTGACGTGCACCGTGGCCTCGTCCCACAGGGAGGGCGTGCCGGTCGTGTACACGCGGTAGGTGACCTCGTAGCTGCCCGGGACCGTGGGCGCCAGGTAGCGCAAGACACCGCCCGACGCGAAGGCGAGGCCGTCACTGGCGGGGGCGGCCTGGACCGTGGCGGGGTCGAGGGTGGGACGTCCACCGGCCGGGGACACGTCGTTGTCGAGCACCGGGATGTCGACCTGCACACCGGCGCGCACGGTGACCGTGTCATCGACCGCGATCGGAGCGATCTCGGGGGCGGGCGGAAGAAGGTACACCGTGGCCTCGCCGTCGACACGGGAGCCCTCGTCGTCGGTGCCGTCGCTGACGGTGTACGCCACCGTTCCGAGGAGCCCCGCCCCGCCCTCGGCGGTGCTTCCCGAGACGCGGAGGTCGTTCTGTCCCACGGTGTCGACGGTGAGCGCGGCGCCGTCCTCGGCGGTGGCGACGACGTCGCTCAGCAGCAGGACCCGTCCGGTGGGGTTGGACACCGCGGCGAACACATCCAGCGTCGCGTCCTCTTGCGGGCGGACGAACGCCACGACGGGCGCGGTCGACAGCTGGGCCGGGGCATCAGCCGGGAGGAGCGTGATGCGGGCCGTGCCCGTGGCGGTGCGCCCGGCTCCCGCGACCGTGAAGTCGACCCGGTAGACGCCGGGCTGCGCGGCCGTGAAGTCGAAGGTCGTCGTGCCGCCGACGATCGTGGCCGACGCCGCGGCGTCGTCGAGGACACGCACGGACCCGATCGTGACGTCCCCGGCGGTGCCCGTCACGTGCGGGCCCACATCGACGGTGAGCGCCGAGCCGGCCGTGTCGACGACGGCGAAGGACTGCACCGAGAGCGCCGGATCCGGAGCGACCCGGATCAGCAGCGGCTTGGTCGTCGTCGCCCCCGCGGTGTCGGCGACGGTGACGTCGATCTGGACGGTCTGCTCCCCGCCCGATCCGTCGTCGGAGTGCTGGTAGACGACCTCGCCGGCGGGGGTGGATGCCACGCTGCCGACGCCGCCGGGGTTGTCGACCGACAGCAGCAGCAGAGGGTCGCCGTCGGGATCGACCCAACCGGGGAGAACGGGCACGGTGATCGTGCCGCCGCGCGCCACTTCGGGCGTGGGCCACGGCTGGAGGCACTTCTCGACGCCGCACCACACCGGGGCGGCGTTGGACTCGGTGGGCGAGACGGTCAGGGTCACCGTCGTCGGGGCCGAGGTGAGCCCGTCGGCCGCGGTCCCGTCGGTCACGGAGTACGAGAAGGTCGCCGTGCCCGTCGCTCCGGGCGCGACGCGGACGGCGAGGCGCTGGCCGTCGTCGGTCACCGAGAGGCTGCCGAAGCCGGGATCCAGGCCCGTGACGCTCTCGCCCACGATGCTCAGGACGTCCTCGTTGGGGTCGTGGTCGTTCAGCAGAACCGGCAGGGTCACCAGCCGCCCCGCGCGCACGCCGAAACCGTCGGGCTCGGCGATCGGCGGCTTGGGGTCCAGCACCACGCTGAGCTGCTCATCGCTCTGCACGGCGGCCTCTTCGGTGCGGTCGTCGAGGGTCCAGCTCTGGCTCGAGGCCACGAGCGCACCGTCGGGCACCGTCCACACCCAGCCCGTCCGCGTCTCGTTCAGGATGACGGCGTGATCGGTCGCGACGAACATCGGCCGACGCTGATCGGGCATCGTGGCCCCGGCGTAGTCGAGGGCCGTCTCGCCGGCATCCGATCGCCACAGCGTGCCGCGGGCGTCGCCGGGCAGGAGCCACGCCGCATAAGCGACGCCGCCGTGGGCGAGCGGCTTGGCCGGCTGCCCCAGCACGGTGCCGCCGGCGCCCACTTCGCGTCGCGGCTCACCGCCGTCGACGGGAACGCTCCACAGGGACTGCTCGTCGGCCAGATACACGACGCGGGCGCGGGAGTCGGGGTCGCCCACGACGAGTTGCTCCGCCGTGTCGAGGTCGACCGGGTCCTGACCGCGCACCCACACGCGCCCCGCATCGGCGTCGACGAGCACCCACTGGTCTCCCGCCGCCGTGAGCACCGGTGCGGCCGCGTCGATGTCGAGCGCGTCGCGCCCCTTCAGCTCGTCGGCCTCGATGTCGTACCGGATCACGGAGCCGTCGGCCGAGGAGTAGGCGAAGAGCATCCCGCGATCGTCGACGGCCACGGCATCCGCGGTGTAGGTGCGGGCGTCGTCATCGCCCGCCGTCCCGAACGGATCGAGCTCGGAGACCGACTGCCCCGCACGGCTGAGGCGGCTGGCGAAGACCGCCCCCGTGTCGGTGCGGTAGACGACGTAGTCGCCGGCCGTCACGACCGAGGTCGTACCCGCGGGCGTCTCGGGGGCGGACTCGAGCTGTTCCTCCTGCAGATCGACCGGCTGCGCCTCGTCGATGCGGGTGAGCTTGCTGTAGCTGTCGGTGAAGAGATAGGCGCCGTCGGGGCCCTGGGCGACCTCGCTCGGATTGCCCGCCGTGCGCACCGTGTCGAGCTCACCCACCGTGGTGTTCACGCGCGCGTAGCGCTGACCTTCCCCGGTCTGCAGCGCCCACACGGACGTGTCGACTTCGGGGGTCTCCTGCGCATCCAGCCCGGGCCAGACGATGCTCGCCGTGATCACGAGCGCCGCGGCACCGAGCGTCGCCGCCAGCCCCGCGAGGGTGCGACGTTTCATCGGAGCACCCCGGTGGCCAGGAGCGCGGCCACGACGACCGCGGTCGCGGCGACCAGCGTGGCCGCCGCGAGCGCCCACGGCAGGAAGCGATGTGCGGGACGCGTCGGGGCCGAGATGTCGGTGTCCTCGTCCCGGGCCAGACCCGCGACGCCGGAAGAGCCGCGGAGCTTGCGCACCCCCTCGCGCTCGATGCGCGAGCGTGCGGGGCCTCGGAGCGTGCCGTCGGCGAAGTCGACCGCGCGCGCGGTCGGCGCCCACTCGGCCGCGGGAACCTCGAGGGGAGTCGCGGGGAGCCCGAGCTCGGACTGCACCTTCTGCAACGCCTCGCCGAGCTCGCGGGCGCTCGCGAACCGGTCCGCGGGACTGCGCGACATGGCCCGCGCGAGCACGGCCTGCAGCGACGGCGGCACGTCGGTGCGGGAGATCTCGGTGTACGAGGCGCGGGCGATGCGGCGACGCAGCTGCTCGCGGGAGTTCTGTCCGCGTTCGCGGCGCTCGAACGGGCTGTGGCCGGCCAGCAGCGAGTACACCGTCGCCCCGAGACTCCACACTTCGCTGGACACGGTCCCGGCGGTCTGCTCGGCGATGACCTCGGGCGCGCTCCACGGCACGCTCATCGCGAGCATCTCGTCCGCCCCCTGCCGCACCAGCGACGACGAGATGCCGAAGTCCGCCAGCACGGGAGCCCCGAACGTCGTCACGAGGATGTTGCTCGGCTTCACGTCACGGTGTACGAGCCCGGCGTGGTGGGCCGACTCGAGCGCGCCCGACATGCGCACGCCGATCGACAACACCTCGGCGACCGGCATCCGCTCGACCCGGTAGCGCTGCGCGAGCGAGCCGGGGCAGTACTCCATCACGATGTACGGCCGACCGTCGGCAGAGATCCCGGCCTGGTAGACGGTGACGATCGAGGGGTGCGCCGAGAGGTGGGCGAGCACATCGGCCTCGGCGTTGAACATGCGCAGCAGATCCGCGTCGCGGACGTCGCTCGGGAGAACCTTCACGGCCACGTCGCGGCGCGGCATGTCTTGCCCGTAGAGGAACACGTCGGCGAAGCCGCCGGACCCGAGCGGACGGATGTACGCCAGCCCCGGGAGGATCGGGGGTGACGAGGGCAGGCGCTGCGGCATCGTGCACCTCCCCGGAACCGGTGTCCGCAACCGAACGGGCGGACAACCCGGCAATGCTAACAAAGCCCCGAACCGGTGGGCCGGGGCCGTCCACAGGCTCAGGATGCCAGCGGCCCCGGGTCGCGCGGATCGAACGGGGCGTCCAACGACCGTGACAGGTCGTCGAGCATGGCGGCCACTTGGGGCTCGACGTATTCGGCGACGGCGGCCTGGATGCGGAGCCGATGGTGCAGCAGCACCGCGCACACCTCGCGCCCGATCATGTTGGCGTAGTCGTCGGCGAGGCCGACCTCTTGCCGCAGCGCCGCCTTCGCGGCATCCGACAGCGGCGGCAGAGCGGGGATCGCGGCGTCTTCTTCGGCCGCCAGACCCGTGAGCGTGAAGAGGAACGGGGCGCCCGGCTCGGGCTCGGGGTCCAGCGGCATGCCCTCGAACTCGGGCTCCAGTCCCTCGGCCGGGCGATACGAGCGGCGCCGGTTGCGGGCGGCCTGCTGCTCGAGCTCGGTCTGCAGCATCGGGAGGTTGCGCGAGGTGTACTCCGCCACCGCGTGGTCGACGATCGTCTTCACGCGGGTCGACAGCCCGTGCTGCACCCCGTGCGGCACGTCGGAGCCGAGACCGGCCGCCGAGAGCACCGGCGAACCGAAGCACCGGCGACACGGGGCGATCCGTCCGCGATGGTTCGCGGGCTCCCAGCGGGGCAGCCAAGCGAGCCAGGCGTCCACCGCCTGGCCGACCTGGGTCTCGAACGACCGCTCCACGCCCCTACGCTAGCCCGACACCGGGGGCTGCGGGCGGATGCCACGGCCCGACCATCAGCGATCTTCCTCGTCGCGCTCCCAGCGCCACCGCGGCCCCTCGCCGCGGCTGCGCACCAGCAGCACGCCGAAGACCCCGGCGAGCAGTCCCGCCAGCGCGATCACGGCTCCGGGCCAGCCCAGCGCCACCGTGCCCGCGGCGGCGAGGCCGCGGGCGACGTCGCCTCCGGTCACCGCCGCTCCCAGCGCGATCCCGAGGACTTCGCCGACGTACGCCGCGATCGCGCACGGCACCGCCGTGAGGAAGCCGGGCGGCACCGCCCGCAGTCCCCACAGGAGCACACCGGCGAATCCCGCGAGGGCCAGCAGCATGCCGGCCACCCCGGGAAGCGGACCGAGGCCACGGACGGGGATGACGTCGGCGTCGAACAGGAGGCTCGCGACGCCGAGACCACCGATCGCCAGGGCCAGGAAGCTCACCGTCGCGAAAACGACCGCGACCGGCGGGGTCACCCCCGCCGGTCGCGGCGTATCCGTCATGGCATCCGGTCTCAGCGCTGAGCGAGCTGAGGACCGGCCTCGAGCGTGCGCTCGTACTCGCGCTGCGCCTCGTCGTTGATCTCGGTGACGCGGCGACCGCGCTTGGCCACCCACGACCCGAACCAGATGGTGAGCTCGCGACCGAGGACGAACGCCACGATCGCAAGGGGGGCGAGGACGCTCTCCTGCAGCAGGTCGACACCCTGGCGCGCGGTGAGCAGCCAGAACGGTGCCGCGAACAGCGCACCCAGGAGGTAGCCACCCCACGAGATGACGCCGACCAGCAGACCCCAGACCACCCAGTGACCCCAACCACCGCGGTTGATGATCGCACCGAGGAACCAGAAGCCCACGAAGAACGCCACGGTCGGCACCCACAGCGTGAAGGTCGTCAGCGCTGCGAGGGCGGCGTCGAGGAGGCCGTCCGTTTGGATCGTGCCGAGGAGCAGCCCCAACCCGAGCGTGGCAGCGAGGTAGAGGACGGCGAACACCAGGGTCGCGAGGAGTCCGATGGCCCCGGCGGCACCACGGTTACCCCGGGGGCGCGGAGCCTCGGGCGCCTGGACGAAGATCGGCTGCGCGGCACCGACCGGGTACGTCGCGTCGGTATCCGGACCGGGAGCAGCGGAGGTCGCCGTGGCGGCACCGGCAGCAGCTGCCGCAGCGGGCAGCGCGGCGTCGGCACCGCGGTCGTCGTGCGCCGAGGGAGCGGCGGTGTGCGCCGCGGTGGCGGACTCCGGCTCGGCCGACGCGGCGTAGGCGGCCCACCGGGCATCCTCGTCGTCGAGGTCGACGGAGCGGTCCGGAACGGGCGCGGAGACGGCGGTCTGGCTGCGCGGCTCCACCGGGGAAGCGTCGTGCACCGTGGTCGCGGGAGCGGCGGAAGCCGCGGTGGCGGAGTCCGGACCGGACTCGCCCTCGGCCGTCACCGGGGCAGGCGCCTCGGGGTCGACCGCGTCGCGACGGGCAGCCTCAGCGTCGGCGAGCCCCTCGTGGGCACGTCCGACGACGTCGTGCGCCTCGTCCTTGGGCTCGTCGACGGGGTCACCGTACGACTGGGGGTCGCTCATCGGGGTCTCCTCACGCGCGCAGATATCGTGCTGCGTCAGGCTAACCCGCGCGGGCCCTCGCACCGCGGAGGCGTGCCGTCGTGTGTCGGTCTCGACCGTGTCGGCGGCTCCGTTTAGGGTGGCTGCATGCCCGGTCGATCGTCGTCAGCGGCCCTCGCCGCAGTCATCGCGATCGCCGCCGCCCTCACGCTCGGCGCGTGCGCGCCCGAGCAGAGCGGCGACCCGGCGCCGACGGCACCATCCCCGATCGAGTCGCGCACTCCCGGGGGCACCCCGATCCCCACGATCACGCCCACTGCCGTGGCGGCATCCATTCCCACCGATTGCCGCGCCCTGCTGTCGCCCGACGTGCTCGCGCAGCTCGGCTCGGTGCCCCTCAACGACCCGGCGGTCGGCCCGTCCGGGGCGCAACCCGACGGCTCGCTCATCTGCACCTGGCGTGACCCCGCCGCCGACACCACCGGACTCGTCACCCGCATCACGCGCATGGACCGCGGTCCCGCGCTGGACATGCTCAACGACCTCGTCACGACGCAGGGGTTCAGCTGCTACACGCCCGACGAGGGCACCCGCTGCGAGAAGACCTGGATCAACGACACCTATCCGGTCAACGACGGCCGCACGCTCTTCTGGCGCGACGACGTGCTCATCGACACGCAGTACTCGAACCTCGCGCCCACGGGCTACACCGCGAGCATCATCGCGTCGATCTTCGGCTGAGGCCGCCGGGTCACTCGCCGAAGGCGCGGGATGCCACGACTTCGGCGTACCCGTCCGGCATCCAGCCCGAGAAGGTCGACGAGACCCAGCGGTCGCCGCGCAGGTCGTGCACCTCGACCACACCGCCGGCCTCGCGCTGGCAGTGGACCGTGTCGCCCGCGGTGTCGCACGCGAAGCCCTGCTCGCTCAGCGTCGCCGTCACGGCGGCCGCGCCCTCGTCCGACACGATGGCCACGCTGGACTCGAGCCACCGGCCTCCGTCCCCGCGCCAATGGCAGGTGACGACCGGCGTCGCCGCGGCAGCGGCCACCGCCTCGGGAGTCGACAGCGCCGCGGTTCGGCGCTGGTTCAGCAGGGCCTCGGGCGACCACACCAGCGCCGACCACATCGGCTGCGTATACAGGTCACGGCAGGTCTCGGCCGGGCCCGGCACGCGTGGCGCGTCGGTGTAGGGCGGCGTCGTCGACCCGGTCCGCAGCGTGTCGCCGACGAAGGTCACGGCCCCCGGAACACCCGGCGCGGCCAGCACGAGGAGCGCGGCCACGACGGCAGCGCACACGACGCCCGCCGGCCAGGCGATCCAGGCGCTGCGTCCACCGACTCGTGCCATCCGTTCCTCCCCGACCACGGTAGGCGACCCGCACCGCGAGTCCCGCACCTCGACACGCCGCGGAGCGCACACGTGACCCACCCGAAACCCGCCGGGAACGACGAAGGTCCCCGGCGCGAGCCGGGGACCTTCGGGGATCAGGATGCCGCACCGGGGTGCGGCATCCTTCGATCAGTTGTACGTACCGGGCGTGAAGTCGTCCGTCGAGAAGCTGTCGAAGTCGACGTAGCTCAGGTCGGCGTCGCTGTACGCGCCGTCCGAGGCGAAGATGCGGTTGGGGTACCGCTCGCTCTTGGCCTCTTCCGTCGCCTCGACCGTGACGTTGCGGTACTTCGCAAGTCCCGTTCCGGCGGGGATGAGCTTTCCGATGATGACGTTCTCCTTGAGGCCGACCAGCGGGTCGCTCTTGCCCTCCATGGCCGCCTGCGTCAGGACGCGGGTGGTCTCCTGGAAGGACGCGGCCGACAGCCACGACTCGGTCGCCAGCGACGCCTTGGTGATACCCATCAGCTCGGGACGACCCGACGCGGGGCGCTTGCCCTCGCCGACCGTCTCGCGGTTGATGTTCTGGTAGCGCTTGAAGTCCACCAGCTCACCGGGCAGCAGGTCGGTGTCGCCGTGGTCGACGACGGTGACCTTGCGCAGCATCTGGCGCACGATGACCTCGATGTGCTTGTCGTGGATCGGCACACCCTGCGAGCGGTACACGCCCTGGACGCCGTTCACGAGGTACTTCTGCACCTCGCGGGCACCCTGCACGCGCATGACCTCCTTGGGGTCGAGCGTTCCGACCTGGAGGGGCTCGCCGACCTTGACGTGCTGACCGTCCTCGACGAGGAGGGTCGCACGCTTGAGGACCGGGTAGACCACGGGCTCGTCGCCGTTGTCGGGCGTGAGGATGACCTTCTTGGCCTTCTCGGTCTCGTCGATCGTGATGCGGCCATCGGCCTCGGCGATCGGCGAGGCACCCTTGGGGGTACGCGCCTCGAACAGCTCCTGCACACGGGGCAGACCCTGCGTGATGTCGTCGGCCGAGGCCGAACCACCGGTGTGGAAGGTACGCATCGTCAGCTGCGTTCCGGGCTCACCGATCGACTGGGCCGCGATGATGCCGACGGCCTCGCCGATGTCGACGATCTTGCCGGTCGCGAGCGAACGGCCGTAGCACTTCGCGCAGACACCGACGGCCGAGTCGCACGTGAGGACGGAGCGGACCTTGATGGTCTCGACCCCACCGGCGACCAGCTTGTCGATGAGCACGTCGCCCACGTCGTCGCCGGCCTCGGCCAGCACCGTACCCTGCGCGTCGACGACCGCCGTGGCGAGCGTACGAGCGAACACCGAGTTCTCGACGTTGGCGTCCTTGACGAGCGTGCCGCTCGAGTCGACCGCCGCGATCGGGAGCTCGAGGCCCTTCGACGTGCCGCAGTCCTCTTCGCGGATGATGACGTCCTGCGAGACGTCGACGAGACGACGCGTCAGGTAGCCCGAGTCGGCCGTACGGAGGGCCGTGTCGGCCAGACCCTTACGGGCACCGTGCGTGGCGATGAAGTACTCCGCCACCGACAGACCCTCGCGGTACGAGGAGATGATCGGACGCGGGATGATCTCACCCTTGGGGTTGTTCACCAGGCCTCGCATACCCGCGATGTTGCGGATCTGCAGCCAGTTACCACGCGCACCCGACGAGACCATGCGGTTGATGGTGTTGTCGGCCGGGAAGTTGTCGCGCATCGCCTTCTGGACGGCATCCGTAGCCTCGGTCCAGATCTTGATGAGCTCCTGGCGACGCTCGGCGTCGGTGGTCAGACCCTTCTCGTACTGCGCCTGGACCTTCGCGGCCTGCTTCTCGTAGCCCGCGACGATCTCGCCCTTGTTCGGGGGCGTGAGGATGTCGCTCAGCGCGACCGTCACACCCGAACGCGTGGCCCAGTAGAAACCGGCGTCCTTGATGCGGTCCAGCGAAGCGGCGACCTCGACCTTGGGGTACTCCTCGGCGAGCTTGTTGACGATCTGCGACAGCTTGCCCTTGTCGGCCTGCTCGCGGACGAACGGGTAGCCCTTGGGGAGCGTGTCGTTGAAGATCGCCTGGCCGAGCGAGGCATCCACGAGACCGTGACGGTCGTAGCCCTCGGGCGCCTGGCCCTCGAGGAACGTCAGTCCGGGGATGCGGATGCGCGCCTTGGCCTGCAGGTCGAGGGTGCCCTCGTCCTTGGCCAGGATCGCCTCGCCGACCGAACCGAACGCGCGACCCTCGCCCACGGCACCCTCCTTGAGGGTGGTGAGGTGGTGGAGGCCGATGATCATGTCCTGCGAGGGCAGGGTCACCGGGCGGCCGTCCGACGGCTTCAGGATGTTGTTCGACGCGAGCATCAGCACGCGGGCCTCGGCCTGAGCCTCGACCGACAGCGGCAGGTGGACGGCCATCTGGTCACCGTCGAAGTCGGCGTTGAACGCCGCGCAGACGAGCGGGTGCAGCTGGATCGCCTTGCCCTCGACGAGCTGGGGCTCGAACGCCTGGATGCCGAGACGGTGCAGGGTGGGTGCACGGTTCAGCAGCACGGGACGCTCGCGGATGATCTCTTCCAGCACGTCCCAGACCTCGGGACGGTAGCGCTCGACGGCGCGCTTGGCAGCCTTGATGTTCTGCGAGTGACCGAGGTCGATCAGACGCTTGATCACGAACGGCTTGAACAGCTCGAGCGCCATCTGCTTGGGCAGACCGCACTGGTGCAGCTTCAGCTGGGGTCCGACGATGATGACCGAACGACCCGAGTAGTCGACGCGCTTTCCGAGCAGGTTCTGACGGAAACGACCCTGCTTTCCCTTGAGCATGTCGCTCAGGGACTTCAGCGCGCGGTTACCGGTACCGGTGACGGGGCGACCACGGCGGCCGTTGTCGAACAGGGCGTCGACGGCCTCCTGCAGCATGCGCTTCTCGTTGTTGACGATGATCTCGGGGGCACCGAGGTCGATCAGGCGACGGAGGCGGTTGTTGCGGTTGATCACGCGACGGTAGAGGTCGTTCAGGTCGGAGGTGGCGAAACGGCCACCGTCGAGCTGGACCATCGGGCGCAGCTCCGGCGGGATGACCGGAACCACGTCGAGCACCATCGAGGCCGGCGACATGCCGGTCTGCAGGAACGAGTTGACGACCTTCAGACGCTTGATCGCGCGGATCTTGCGCTGGCCCTTGCCCTCGGAGATCTGCAGGTGGAGGCTGTCGGCCTCGGCCTGCAGATCGAAGATCTCCAGGCGACGCTTGATCGACTCCGCACCCATGTGGGCCTCGAAGTACTGACCGAAACGGTCCTGCAGCTCGTGGAAGACGTCGTCTTCGGGCTTCAGGGCACCGACCTCGAGCGTGCGGAAGTCCTCCCACACGCGCTCGAGCTTGGCGATCTGCTCGTCCGCGTTCTTGCGGATCGAGGTCATGTCCTTCTCGGCGGCGTCCTTGACCTTCTTCTTCTGGTCGGCCTTGGCACCCTCGGCCTCGAGAGCCGCGAGCTCCTCCTCCAGCTTCGCCAGACGAGCGGCGATGCGCGAGTCGCGCCGGTCGCCGAGCGTCTTCAGCTCGAGACGGATGTTGTTCTCCTGCGTCGCCAGGTCGCGGTGACGAGCATCCTCGTCGACCGAGATGACCATGTAGGCGGCGAAGTAGATGACCTTCTCGAGGTCCTTCGGCGCCATGTCCAGCAGGTAGCCGAGGCGCGAGGGCACGCCCTTGAAATACCAGATGTGGGTGACGGGCGCGGCGAGCTCGATGTGGCCCATGCGCTCACGGCGGACCGAGGACTTGGTGACCTCGACGCCGCAGCGCTCGCAGACGATGCCCTTGAAGCGGACGCGCTTGTACTTGCCGCACGCGCACTCCCAGTCGCGGGAGGGCCCGAAGATCTGCTCGCCGAACAGACCGTCCTTCTCGGGCTTCAGGGTGCGGTAGTTGATGGTTTCGGGCTTCTTGACCTCACCGAACGACCAACGACGGATGTCGTCGGCGGTGGCCAGGCCGATACGAAGCTGATCGAAAGTGGTTGATTCGAGCACTGGTTCTCCTGTGTCGGAATTCTGTTCGTTGCCTGGCCGGGTCAGATCTCGTCGATGGACGAGGACTCGAAGCGGCTGGAGATGTTGATACCGAGCTCTTCTGCGGCGCGGAAGGCGTCGTCGTCGGTGTCACGGAGGTTGACCGCCGTGCCGTCGGCCGAGAGGACCTCGACGTTCAGGCAGAGCGACTGCATTTCCTTCATGAGCACCTTGAACGACTCGGGGATGCCGGGCTCCTGGATGTTCTCGCCCTTGACGATCGCCTCGTAGACCTTGACGCGGCCGAGGATGTCGTCGGACTTGATCGTGAGGAGCTCCTGCAGCGCGTACGCGGCACCGTAGGCCTCGAGGGCCCACACCTCCATCTCACCGAAGCGCTGACCACCGAACTGCGCCTTACCACCCAGCGGCTGCTGCGTGATCATCGAGTACGGGCCCGTCGAGCGCGCGTGGATCTTGTCGTCGACGAGGTGGTGCAGCTTCAGGATGTACATGTAGCCGACCGAGATCGGCGCCGGGAAGGGCTCACCGTGGCGACCGTCGAACAGCACGGTCTTACCGGTCGAATCGATCAGGCGGTTGCCGTCGCGGTTGGGGATCGTCGAGTCGAGCAGACCCGCGATCTCGTCCTCGAAGGCGCCGTCGAACACCGGGGTGGCGACCTTGGTGCCGGGAGCGGCCTCGCGAGCCACCTCGGGCAGGTGCGCCGCCCACTCGGGCGTCCCCTCGACCTTCCAGCCCTGCTGGGCGATCCAGCCGAGGTGCAGCTCGAGGACCTGGCCGAAGTTCATTCGACCCGGGATGCCGAGCGGGTTGAGCACGACGTCGACGGGGGTGCCGTCGGCGAGGAAGGGCATGTCCTCGATCGGGAGGATCTTGGCGATGACACCCTTGTTGCCGTGGCGGCCGGCGAGCTTGTCGCCCTCGGTGATCTTGCGCTTCTGGGCGATGTAGACCACGACGCGACGGTTGACACCCGAGCCGAGCTCGTCGTCGCCGTCCTCGGCGTTGAACTCCTTGACGGCGATGATCGTGCCCTGCTCGCCGTGGGGCACCTTCAGCGAGGTGTCACGGACTTCGCGGCTCTTCTCGTTGAAGATCGCGCGGAGCAGACGCTCCTCGGCCGACAGCTCGGTCTCACCCTTGGGCGTGACCTTGCCGACGAGGATGTCGCCGGGGCGGACCTCGGCACCGATGCGGACGATACCGCGCTCGTCGAGGTCCTTCAGCAGGTCGGGGCTGACGTTGGGGAGGTCACGGGTGATCTCCTCCTTGCCGAGCTTGGTGTCGCGCGCGTCGACCTCGTACTCCTCGATGTGGATCGACGAGAGCGTGTCGTCCTTCACGAGGTCCTGGCTGAGGATGATCGCGTCCTCGAAGTTGTGACCCTCCCACGTCATGAACGCCACGAGGAGGTTCTTGCCGAGGGCGAGCTCGCCGTTCTCGGTCGCGGGACCGTCGGCGATGACCTCGCCGACCTCGACGCGCTCACCGGCGGAGACGACCACGCGCTGGTTGTACGACGTGCCCTGGTTGGAGCGGTCGAACTTGCGGAGGAAGTAGTCCTGCGTGCCGCCCTCGTCGAGCTGGACGGTCACGACGTCGGCCGAGACCTCCAGGACGACGCCGGCCTTCTCGGCGGTGACGACGTCACCGGCGTCGATCGCGGCGAAGCCCTCCATACCGGTACCGACCACGGGCGACTCGCTGCGCACCAGCGGAACGGCCTGGCGCTGCATGTTCGCACCCATGAGGGCGCGGTTGGCGTCGTCGTGCTCGAGGAACGGGATGAGCGAGGTCGCCACCGACACCATCTGGCGCGGCGAGACGTCCATGTAGCCGATCTCGTCGACGGGGAACAGGTCGACTTCGCCACCCTGACCGCGACGGGCGAGGATGCGGTCCTCGACGAAGTGGCCGTCGGCCTTGAGGGCGACACCGGCCTGAGCGACGATGTGGTCGCTCTCTTCGCTCGCGGTGAGGTAGTCGATCTGGTCGGTCACGCGACCGTCGACGACGCGACGGTACGGGGTCTCGATGAAACCGAATGCGTTGATGCGCGCGAACGATGCGAGCGAACCGATCAGACCGATGTTCGGGCCTTCCGGCGTCTCGATCGGGCACATGCGGCCGTAGTGCGAGGGGTGGACGTCACGGACCTCGACGCCGGCACGCTCACGCGACAGACCACCGGGGCCCAGCGCCGAGAGGCGACGCTTGTGGGTCAGACCCGCGAGCGGGTTGTTCTGGTCCATGAACTGCGAGAGCTGCGAGGTTCCGAAGAACTCCTTGATCGCGGCGACGACGGGGCGCACGTTGATCAGGGTCTGCGGCGTGATGGCCTCGATGTCCTGCGTGGTCATGCGCTCGCGGACGACGCGCTCCATGCGGGACAGACCGGTGCGGACCTGGTTCTGAATGAGCTCGCCGACCGCGCGGATGCGACGGTTGCCGAAGTTGTCGATGTCGTCGACGTCGAGGCGGATCTCGGCCGCCTGGCCGTGACGCACGCCGTCGAACGCCGAGTCGCCGCGGTGCAGACGGACGAGGTACTTGATCGTGGCGACGATGTCGTCGACGGTGAGCACCGAGTCGCTCAGCGGCTTGTCGAGGCCGAGCTTCTGGTTGATCTTGTACCGGCCGACCTTCGCCAGGTCGTAGCGCTTGGAGTTGAAGTAGAAGTTGTCCAGCAGCGCGCGGGCGGCCTCAGCGGCGACCTGCTCGCCCGGACGGAGCTTGCGGTAGATGTCGCGGAGCGCATCTTCCTTCGTGAGGATCGTGTCCTTGGAGAGCGTCTCTTCGATCGAGTCGAAGCCGGCGAACTCGGCGAGGATGTCCTCGCTCGTCAGGCCCAGGGCCTTGAGGAACACGGTGACCGACTGCTTGCGCTTGCGGTCGATGCGGACGCCGACCTGGTCGCGCTTGTCGATCTCGAACTCGAGCCAGGCGCCGCGCGAGGGGATCACGCGAGCCGACACGATGTCCTTGTCGGAGGTCTTGTCGGGCGTCTTGTCGAAGTAGACACCGGGCGAACGCACGAGCTGCGACACCACGACACGCTCGGTGCCGTTGATGATGAACGTGCCCTTGTCGGTCTGGAGCGGGAAGTCGCCCATGAAGACCGTCTGGGTCTTGATCTCACCGGTCTGGTGGTTCATGAACTCGGCCTCGACGTACAGCGGGGCGGCGTAGGTCTTGCCGCGCTCCTTGCACTCTTCGATCGAGTACTTCTCGGGCTCGAGGTAGGGGTTCGTGAACGAGAGCTGCATCGTCTCGCTCAGGTCCTCGATGGGCGAGATCTCTTCGAAGATCTCCTCGAGACCGCTGATCTCGGGGACGTCGGTGCGACCGACGGCCTGAGCCTCGGCGACCCTGGCCTTCCAGGCTTCGTTACCGACGAGCCAGTCGAACGACTCGGTCTGCAGGGCGAGCAGATCGGGAACGGTCAGCTTGTCGGAGATCTTCGCGAACGAGAGGCGGGATGCGCCGCGTCCGCTCTTCGGGGTGGTGGTGGATGCGTTGCTCGCAGCAGCCAAGGGAATAACCTCCAGAAGCCCGGGCGAGGGGCTCGTGATTCCTTGTCGTCAGGTGGAGTGCGTTCCTGCCCCGATAACCTGCTCGTCGCACACCGCGGTGAAGCGGGGACGGACAGGCTCAGCCGACCACCATATGAGGGCAGGGGGAATCGAGGAGCGCAAAGTCCAAGCATACGCGGGAGGACGCGCCGTGTCCAGTCGAATTCTTGACGACTTTGCGTACCTGCGGTATAACCGCGCACGGCCGCCGGGGATTCCCCGGATCGGCCTCACGAACCGCGGAAACGCAGGCGATCACCGGGCCGCACGTGCGCGAGACGATCGAGGCCGGCATCCGTCACCACCGCGATCACGGGGTATCCCCCGGTCACCGGGCCGTCCGCCAACAACACGACGGGCCGCCCGTGCGGCGGTACCTGCAGGGCTCCCGGACGCATGCCTTCGCTCGGGAGCTCCCCGTGCCGCACGCGGTCGAGCGCAGGTCCGTCCAGGCGGATGCCGACGCGATCGGCGTCCCCCGACACGGTCCAGGTCGCATCGCGCACGGCGCGCCGGGCGTCGGGCGTGAACCAGTCGGCGCGCGGTCCCGGCGCGATCGGCACGTCGATCAGCGAGCCCGGGACCGACCAGGGAAAGACGTCGACGACGGGAACCGAGTGCGGCGCCTCCCCCACGCCCAGCACCTCCCCGGCGCGCAGCGGTGCCGGTCCCAGCGCGGCCAGGACGTCGGTCGACCGCGACCCCAGGGACACGGATGCCGCGACCCCGCCGCGGATCCCCAGGACGAGCCGCGCCCCGGCGCGGGCCACCCCGATGCTCAGTTCGGCACCGGAGGGAACGAGCACGGGAGCATAGGCATCCACCGCTCTTCCGGCGACGCGGATGTCGGCGAGAGCACCGGTGACGGCGATCCACGTGTCGCGGACGACGCGGGCGCGGAAGCCGCCGAGCACGATCTCGACGCCCGCGGCCGTTTCCTCGTTGCCGACGAGGCGGTTGGCGATGCGAAGCGACGCTCGATCGAGCGCGCCGGAGCGGGCGACACCGAGAGCGGCGCGATCGGGGCGTCCGAGATCCTGCACCGTCGCGAAGGCGCCGGGGGCGAGGATGTGCAGCGCCGGGTCGCCGTGCGGCGGGAGGCGACGGGAGGAGATTCCGGCCGCGGAGGGCGCCGCCACCGCATCCGTTCCTCCGCCGGCCGAATCTCCTCCCGCGGCGACTGCCCCGGCCGCGGAGACACGCGCGCGCTGCGGCACGAACCGTACCCGGGCACCGGGGGCGAGGAGCACCGGGTCGGTGGCATCCGGGACGAAGAGCGGAGCCTCAGTGGTCCCGATGAGGCGCCAGCCGCCGGGGGTCTCGCGCGGGTACGCGCCGGTGAACTCTCCCGCGAGGCCGACGGATCCGGCCGGGACGCGTGTCCGCGGCTGCGGAAGCCGGGGGACATTCCAGGGCCAGGCCGCGCTGACGAGGTAGGCAAACCCCGGGGCGAAGCCGGTGAACGCGACGGCCCACTCGGCCGCCGCGTGGCGGGCGACGAGGTCGGTGGGACGGATGCCGAGGATCCCCGCAGTCTCGTCGAGATCCGGGCCGTCGTAGCGGACGGGGATCTCGACGAGCGGTCCGGGCGGCACGGCCGCCCCGTTCGCGCTCCCGACCGAGAGGACCCACGTCCGGACTGCGGCGGCGCTGAGACGGGCGGGGTCGAACGCGACGAGCACCGTGCGGGCCGCCGGGACCAGGTCGTCGACGCCGTCGGGCGGATCGGCGGCGAGCGCGGCGTGCAGCGCGACGACGGCGGCGAGGTCGACCACCTCGGCGAGCAGGGCCCGCTCCCCCATCGGGAGGAGGGTCACCATGGCGCGCGCACCTCGATGCCGGCGGAGTCGAGCGCGGCGCGCACGGCCCGGGCCATCGCGACGGCGGCGGGGGTGTCGCCGTGCAGGCACAGGGAGGCGGCGTCGACGGCGAGCCGCGACCCGTCGACGGTCTCGACCTCTCCCTCGCGCACGAACCGCAGCGCCCGGTCGGCGACGCGGGCCGGGTCGTCGATCACGGCTCCGGGCTCGCCCCGTGGCACGAGACCGCCGCGCGCGGTGTACCCGCGGTCGAGGAACGCCTCGTGCACGAAGGGAAGATCCGCGGATGCCGCGGCCTCGGCGATCGCGCCGGGGAGCCCGAGCACTGGCAGGGCCCGGCCGAGCCTCGCCGAGTGGTCGGCGACGGCGGCGACCACGGCCCCGGCTTGCGCCGCGTCGTCGATGACTGCGTGGTAGAGCGCGCCGTGGGGTTTGACGTAGCGCAGGTCGGCCCCGGCGGCGGTGAGCGCGTCGAGCTGGGCGGCGACGCTCGCTCGCAGCTCGGACGGCGGCGGGTCGCGGCGCACGCGTCCGAAGTTCGCGCGGTCGTCGTACGAGGGGTGCGCCCCCACGGCGACGCCGAAGCGCGTGGCGCGCTCCACCGAGGCGCGCATCGAGTCGGCGTCTCCGGCGTGGCCGCCGCACGCGACGTTCGCGCTGGAGATCACCGCGAACATCGCCTCGTCGTCGGCGGTCGGCATCCCGTCGACGGTCTCGCCGAGGTCGGCGTTGAGGTCCACGCGCATGCCGCCACGCTACCGCCGGGGGTGCGCACCCGGAGGGGGCGGGGACTCACCGCGCGGTGACCAGAACAGGGGATGCCATGAGAACAGGCCGATCCGCGGCGAAATGGCCTGTTCTCGGCGCGAAGCCTGTTCTCGCGACCGCCCGCGGATCCCGGACGCGCCCGGGGCTAGCGCGTGCGGACGATCTCGGCCCAGACCGGGAAGTCGGGGTCGTGGGCGGGCCAGACCTCGGTGCCGGGGGTGCGGTGCAGAGCCGCGAGGCGCGCGACCGCCCGATCGGCGCGGTCGGGGCCGTCGTCGCCCACCGTCGAGCCGCACCGCACGCCGTGCTCGACGTTGCCGAGGAGGTCGGCGGCATCCCCCGCGAGCACCACGGTGCGATCGGGCAGCTCGATGACGAACGACTGATGCCCCGGCGTGTGCCCCGAGGTGTCGATGACGCGCAGGCCCTCGGCGAGCTCGGTGTCACCGTCGACCAGCGCCAGGGTCAGGCCGTCGCGGTCGAGGTCGTCGCGGAACAGGAAGGCCATGCGCGGGTCGGTCACTTGCCGCACGTGCTCCCATTCCCGCCGCTGGAGGAGCAGCGGCCGGTCCGGCGCGAGCAGCCGGGCCCCGCCGGTGTGGTCGAAGTGCGCGTGCGAGAGCAGGACCGCCGCGAGCTCGTCGAGGTCCAGGCCCGCCTCGGCGATCTGGTCGACGAGCGGGTCGCCGGGTGGCACGAGCGGGGCGTAGTTCTCGTAATCGAAGGATGCCGTGCGCGCGGCGCGGTCGCGGATGCGCGCCGGGTCGAACCCGCCGTCGACGAGCACCCAGCCCTCGTCGAAGACGATCGCCACGGCCGTCACCGGCTCCATGAGGAACCGGAAGGTGCTGCCGCCGTGCAGGGAGACCGCCTCGGGGATCGGCTCGTACGCGACGACCATGGGGACGAGTCGCCGCGGGCGCCCACTCAGCCGCAGCGGCGTGAGCGACGCGAAGTCGACGACCGTCGAGCTCATGCCGTCGCCGCCCGGTACGCGCGCCAACCGCCGTGGACGGTGATGTCGATCGCGCCCTCGAGGGCGACGGCCTCGCACAGGAAGCCCGCGACGCGGGAACCGTCCGCGAGGACAGCGGAGCCGATACCCATGGGCGCGGGCAGCTCGGCGACGAAGCGCCCGAAGCCCGCCGCGGGCAGACGCCACACCTCGCCCGCGATCGCCGCGCCCCCCGCGGCCACGCGGGCCAGGCCGGGCTTGGGCGGGACGGTGTCGAGGGCGTAGAGCCGGTAGTCCGCCGAGGTCTGCACGTCGGCGACGAACGTGCCACCGGCGGCGACCAGCTGATGGTTCAGCGGCTGCCCGCGCAAGTGGGCACCGACGACCAGCAGGTCGACCGCCGGCGCCTGGATGCGCTCGGCGAGCTGCGCGAGCGTGCGGTCCGCGAAGGGGGCACCGGTGAGCATCACCCCGAACGCGCGCCCGCCGACGACCCCGGCGGGCACGGCGAGGGCGCTCCGATCGAGGAGGTTCGCGAAGTTCGTGTACCGCCCCATGCGACTGTTGGCGCCGACGGGATCGGCCGCGACCTCGTCGAGCGTCGGATGCCACGTCGTGGTGGGCGTGAGCAGGGCGACGGTCCCGTCGAGTCGGCGCAGCCCCTCGGCCCCGAGGCGATCGAGGCGCTCGCGGTCGCGGAAGTAGTCGGCCGCGCGGGCGTCGGCCCCGCCGAGCACGATCGCCGAGACGGTGGGGTCGAGGTCGTTCCCGACGAGCTCGGGGTGCGCGGCGATGAAGTCGCCGACGGCCGCCGTGCGCTCGGCGACGAACGCGCCGCCGTAGAGCAGCGACGCGGCCTCCAACAGCGGGGCGATGTCCACCTCGACGATCTCGACGCCCGACGCGGCGAGCGCGGCGACCACGCCGGCGAAAGCGTCGGCCCAGCCCTCGGCCAGCCCCTCGAGGTGCTCCGCGGTGGGCACGGCCACCCGGGGGCGCGCGTCGAGCGCGGGAGCCGGACGGTCCTCGCGACCGAGCGGGTCGATTCCGTCGGGACCGGACATCAGCTCGGCGGCCACGCGGGCGTCTGTCAGTCCGCGCGCGAACACCGTCACGCAGTCGAGGGTGCGGCACGCGGGGACGACGCCCGTGGCCGGCACGAGGCCCACGGTGGGCTTCACCCCCACGATCCCGTTGAGCGCGGCGGGCACCCGGCCCGACCCGGCGGTGTCGGTGCCCAGTGCGAGATCGACGATCCCGAGGGCCACGGCCACCGCCGAGCCCGAGCTGGAGCCGCCCGAGATCCGCGTCGGATCCCACGCATTGCGCACGGCGCCGAAGGGGCTGCGGGTGCCCACGAGTCCGGTGGCGAACTGGTCGAGGTTGGTCTTGCCCATCACCACGGCTCCCGCCGAGCGCAGCCGCGCGACGGCGGTCGCGTCGCGCTCGGGACGGTAAGCGTACGCGCGGCTGCCGGCCGTGGTCGGCATCCCCTCGACGTCGATGTTGTCCTTCACCGCGACGACGGTGCCGGCCAGCGGCAGACGCTCCCCCGCCGCCACGGCGAGATCGATCTCGGCAGCCTCGGCGAGCGCGTCGTCCTCGTCGCGCACCGTGATCCACACCTCGGGGCGATCCACTTCGCGCATCCGGGCGTAGGCGGCGCGGACCCGGTCGACCGCGCTCACGGGGCCACCGCCACCGCGGCGAGCAGCTGCCCCGCGGCGACCGTCTCGCCGGGCCGGACGAACACCTCGGCGACGGTGCCCGTCACCGGCGACCCGATCGGAGTCTCCATCTTCATCGCCTCCAACACGATCATCTTCTGCTCCTTCTCGACGGGCGCGCCCTGCGCCGTGTCCACACGCCAGACCGCGGCGGCGAACGGCGCGGTCACCCCCACTGTGCCCGGTGGCAGCTCTCGACCGGCGCTCGGCGCCGCTACGGGCGCGTCGTCCACGCGGTCGAACTCGCCGCTGATCCGCCAGCGCTCGCGTTCCTCGTCGAAAGCGCGGCGCTGGCGGTTGCGGAACGCGTCGATGCCCGGGGCCTCGGCGGCGAGGAAGCGCTCGTACTCCGCGAGAGCGAACTCGCCCTCGACGGTCTCGAAGTCCCCGCGCCCGGCATCCACGTCCGCGCGGAGGTCGAGCAGCTCCTCGGGCGAAACCGGGTACCAGCGGATGCGGTCGAAGAAACGCAGCGCCCAGGGGTTCTCGGTGAAGAGCCCGCCGCGGCGGAAACGGTTCCAGATCTGCACCGTGCGACCGACGAACTGGTAGCCGCCGGGGCCCTCCATGCCGTAGATGCACAGGTAGGCGCCGCCGATGCCGACGGAGTTCTCGGCGGTCCAGGTGCGGGCGGGGTTGTACTTCGTCGTCACGAGCCGGTGCCGCGGATCCAGCGGCGTCGCGACCGGCGCGCCGAGGTAGACGTCGCCGAGCCCCAGCACGAGGTACTGCGCGTCGAAGACCGTGCGGTAGACGTCGTCGACGCTGTCGAGCCCGTTGATCCGACGGATGAACTCGATGTTCCAGGGCGTCCAGGGGGCGTCGTCGCGCACGCCGGCCATGTACCGCTCGATCGCCAGTCGCGTGGCCGGGTCGTCCCACGACATCGGCAGGCGCACCTCCCGAGACGGCACGACGAGCTCGGAGGTCGGCGGCAGGTCGTCGTCGAGCTCGCGCAGGAGCCCGACGAGCTGCGACGCGCGCAGCACCGACGCGTCGGTGTGCACCTGGAGCGACCGGATGCCGGGGGTGACGTCCAGAATCCCGCGCGGCGCCTCTTCGGCGAGCCGCTCCTGCAGCGCGTGCACGCGCATGCGCAGCCCGAGGTCGAGCACCTGATCGCCGAACTCGACGAGGACGTTGTCGTCGCCGTCGCGGCGGTACGTGGTCCGCGGGCGGAGGACGCGCTCCCCCTCGACCTCGGCCTCACGCACGGCGATCACTCCGTCGTCGCCGTCGCCGGTGCCGACGAGCGCCGGCGCGGCGATCGCCGGATCGAGGGTCGCCGCGTCGGCCTCGCGCACCGGCGCGAACCGGACGATGTCGTCGGGACGCAGCTGACCGAGCTTCCACAGATCGCCGGATGCCACGACCACCGGACACACGAATCCACCGAGACTCGGCCCGTCGGGGCCGAGGAGCACGGGGGTGTCGCCGGTGAAGTCGAGCGCGCCGACCGCGTACGGGGTGTCGTGGATGTTCGAGGGGTGAAGCCCCGCCTCGCCGCCGTCCGTGCGCGCCCAGCGGGGCCGCGGGCCGGTCAGGCGCACACCCGTGCGGGCGGAGTTCACCTGCACGCGGTACTCGGCGGCGTAGAGCTCGTCGATGTCCGCGCGCGTGAAGAACTCGGGGGCGCCGTGCGGCCCCTCGGTGACGGCGAGCACCCACGACGACGTGAGGTGCGGACGGCGCTCCCGCGGTGAAAGGGTGGGGTCGGTCACCGCCGCGTCGCCGGGACGCAGGACGTCGCCGGTGACGAGCGCCCGTCCCCCGTGTCCGCCGAACCCGCCGAGCGTGAAGGTCGAGGCGCTCCCGAGGTACGCGGGCACGTCGAGACCGCCGCGCACGGCGAGGAACACCCGCATACCCGGCCCCTCGGCGGTGCCCACGCGCAGCACCCCGCCCGCCGGCACGGCGACCGGCTCCCACATCGCCACCGGGGCGCCGTCGAGTTCGACCGGGGCCGCCGCCCCCGTGACGGCCACGACGGAGGGGGCGCTGAACCGCAGCGTCGGTCCGGTGAGGGTGATCTCCAGCCCGGGTGCGCCCTCGGGGTTGCCGACGGCGAGGTTCGCCTCGCGGAAGGACACGGCATCCATGGGTCCGGAGGGCGGAACGCCGACCTTCCAGTAGCCGATCCGCCCCGGGAAGTCCTGCACGGTCGTGAGCATCCCCGCGTCGACGACGTCGATGCGCGGGTCGGGGTCACGGGCGTCGTCGAGGGTCGAGGTGTCGTGCCGGACGGCGCGGACGCGCGGGTCGTTCACGATCTCGCGGATCATGCCCGCGCCGGTGACGATGCCGTCGACGCGCGTGTCCGCGAGAGCGGCGGAGAGCCGGTCGAGGGCGGCGTCGCGGTCGGCACCGTGAGCGATGACCTTGCCCAGCAGCGGGTCGTAGAACGGCGACACCTCGCTGCCCGCCTCGACCCACGAGTCGACCCGGATGCCATCGCCCTCGGGCCACCGCACGGCGGTGACGAGTCCGGTCGACGGCGTGTTGCCGCGGTCGGGGTCCTCGGCGTAGATCCGCGCCTCGACGGCGTGTCCGCGGGGTTCGCGCGGGCCGGCGAACAGGTCGTCGGGGAGCACGGCCGGGCCGCCCGCGGCGAGGTCGAGCATGAGGGCGACGAGGTCGACCCCGAAGACCGCCTCGGTGACCGGGTGCTCCACCTGGAGCCGCGCGTTGACCTCGAGGAAGTACGCGCGCTCGCCGATCGGGTCGTAGACGAACTCGGCGGTGCCGGCCGAGCGGTAGCCGACCCCGGCGGCGAGCGCCGCGGCGGTGCGGTGCAGCTCCGCGCGCACCTCGGGCGGCAGACCCGGGGCCGGGGCCTCTTCGACGACCTTCTGGTTGCGACGCTGCAGCGAGCAGTCGCGGTCGCCGAGCACCGCGACACGGCCGGCGCCGTCTCCGAAGAGCTGGACTTCGACGTGGCGGGCGGGCCGCACGAACTTCTCCAGGAACACCCCGGGCGTGCCGAAGCTCGCCTCGGCCTGACGGACGACCGCGTCGTACGCGGCGCGGAGCTCGTCGGCATCCGCGCACACCCGCATGCCGATACCGCCGCCGCCGCCGGTGGCCTTGAGCATCACGGGGTATCCGATGACGGATGCCGCGGCCTCGGCCTCGTCGAGGGAGGCGAGCACCCCGGTGCCCGGGAGGAGCGGGACGCCCGCCGCCTCGGCGAGCGCGCGGGCGCGGTGCTTGAGCCCGAAGGCCTCGAGCTGCTCGGGCGTCGGCCCGACCCACACCAGCCCCGCCGCCTCGACGGCGCGCGCGGCGTCGGCGTTCTCGGCGAGGAAGCCGTAGCCGGGGTGGATCGCGCCGGCGCCCGTGGCACGGGCCGCGGCCAGGATGGCATCCACCCGCAGGTAGGACTCGGCCGCGGGCGCGGGGCCCAGGCGGACCGCCTCGTCGGCCTCGCGCACGTGGGGCGCGGCCCGGTCGGCGTCGGAGAACACCGCGACGGTGCGGAGGCCCCGCTCGCGGGCGGAGCGGATGATGCGGCGCGCGATCTCGCCGCGGTTGGCGACCAGCAGGGTGTCGAAGGAGGTCATCAGCGCGTCACCACCATGCGCAGCGGCGTGCAGCTGAAGTCGTTGCAGGGGTTGTTCATCTGCGGGCAGTTCGACACGATCACGAGCACGTCGCGCTCGGCCCGGAGGGCCACGCGCTTGCCGGGCGCCGACATCCCGTCGACGATGCCGAGCGAGCCGTCCGCCTCGACGGGGACGTTCATGAACCAGTTGAGGTTGGAGACGAGGTCGCGGGCGCCGAGCCCGTAGCGCGCCGCCTCGGCGAGGAAGTTCTCGCGGCATCCGTGCTGGTACAGGGTGTGGTGCCCGTAGCGCAGGGTGTTCGACTCCTTGGAGCAGGCGCCGCCGATCGTGTCCTGCCGGTCGACCTCGTTGCCGACGACCGTCATGAGCGGGCGGCCCAGGTTGCTGCGCAGCACCGTGCCGGTGCGGACGTAGACGTTCCGCTGCCACGCGATCGTATCGGCGGCGCTGTAGCGCTCGTCGGTGTCGTCGGCCGCGTACACGAGGAAGTCGGCGGACTGGTTGCCGCCGACGTCGACGATCGTGAGGACGTCGCCGGCGCGGACGATGCCCGACCACGGGGCGCGCGGGGCGACGTGCTCGTCGAGCACGATCTCGCCCGCGGCGAGCGGCTCGGACCAGTCCAGCGGGACACCGTCGGCGTGGACGGGACGATCGGGGACGGTGGTGATCATGGAACGGCTCCTCACGATCCGGCCAGGGCGGCGTAGGCGATGGTGTTGCGGTAGGCGCGCTCGCGCTCGGGGGTGAGGGAGAAGACGGGATCGCCCTCCGCGGTGGGGCGCGACGCCCAGGCGGTGACCTGCAGCGGGCCCACGACGTAGTCCTCGCGCGGGTCGAGTGGATGCGGGACATTGGCGACGAGGACGATGAGGGGCAGCTCGGCGACGAGTTCGACGGAGGCGCCCGGCCCGGCGGATCCGGTCCACTCGAGGTCGCCGTCGGCGTTCGCGCGCACCCCCTGGAAGAACGACACCGACGGCGGCAGGTCGCGTGCGGTCAGGCCGTGCTTGCTCGCGGCGAGCCGCAGCAGGCCGTGCCCCGAGGGCGAGGGCCCCTCGGGCGCGGCGTCGCCGTAGCGCTCGATCGCGGCGGCGTCGCTCGTCGTGCCGCAGAAGGCGTCGTGGTGGCCGGAGCTGTCGGCGACGATCGTCGCGAGCACGCGTCCGTCGCCCGAGAGCAGCGGGTGCCCCTCGCCGAGGTACGCCTGCCACGGGATCTTCTGCGTGTCGGCGACGTTGAGGCGCTCGCTCGGGGCGAGGGCGTTGAAGAGGAGGACCGTGGCGCACGCGTCGCCCGCGGGGTCGGTGAACCGGAGGCGCGTTCCGCGGGCCACCCGGAGGTGCGTGTACCCGCCGGGGGCGACGGTCTCGGCCCAGCGCAGGTCGCCGTCGGCGACGCCCTCCGGTCGGAACGGGGCCGTCGAGGGCGGGAGATACGGCATCCACGGTGAGCGCGCATCCCGGGCTCGGGCGTCCTGCCGCGCCCGTCCCACGTCTCCGAGTGCATCCACACGACCGTCCATGGGATCCCTTTCTGTCGGTTGACAGGTATTAGAGCACCCGTGCGTTTCGGCGGCGTTACGAAGCGCCCGAGTACGGTGGGGGCATGGCGCCGACGAGAACCGGACGACCCCGGGCATCCGGCTCCTCCCCCACCGGACTCGGCACGCGCGCCGATGTGCTCGCCGCTGCGGCCGCCCTGTTCGGGACGCGCGGGTACGGCTCGGCCAGCACGCACGCGATCGCCGAGGCCGCCGGCATCCGTCAGGCCACGCTGTACCACCACTTCGCGCGCAAGCAGGACATCCTGCTCGCGCTGCTGCTGGACACCGTGCAGCCCTCGCTCGACGTCGCCGCGCAACTGCTCGCGCGCGACGAAGAGCCCGCCGCGCGCCTGTGGGCGCTGTGCGTGTCCGATGTCACGCTCCTCGCCGAAGCGCCGCACAACACCGGCGCGCTGTACTTGCTGCCCGAGGTGTCGGACGCGGCGTTCCAGCCGTTCCGCGAACGCCGCGGTGAGCTCGAGACGACCTACCGCACGCTCGTGGCCGCGTGCGGCGTGGATGCCGCCGGCGCGGCGGCGGGCGCGGCGCTCGTGCTGGCGCTGGTGGAGAGCGTGATCCTGCAGCGCAAGAACGGCGCAGAAACGGCCCCTCTGGATGCCACGACCATCGCGGCCGCCGCATTGCGCGTGCTCGACCTCGACGCCGCGACGCGCGAGCGGGCGGCGGCGGCGGGTCCGGGCGTGCTCGCGGCGCTGGGCTGAAGCCGGCGGGTTCCGCCGGCTTGCGGCCGGCTCGTGGCGGGTGTGGTCGCGAGACTGCAACCGGCTGACAAACCCACTGCAGACTGCAACCGAGATGTCAGCAGCGTGCAGTCTCGCGGGTCGAGGGGCCCCGCGCACGCAACCGCCACCCGGATGCCGGACCCCACCCCGGATGCCATCGCCCCGGCGCCGCGGGCGATTTCACGCGCCTTTTACACGGCCGAAACCACGCGAGACCTCGGTGAGCGGATCGTTTCTGTCAAGCAACAGAAACCCGATCCGCCCCTCATCGCCGGGAGCCCGCCATGATCATCTTCGGAGTCGCGCTGAGCGTCGTCCTCATCCTCGTCGTCGGCATCGTGGTCGCACGCAAGGTCGACGGCGACAGCGCGAATTACCTCGTCGCCGGGCGCCGCCTCGGCGTGCCGCTCGTCGCCGTCAGCCTCACCGCCGCCGCCGTCGACGCCAACGCGACGGTCGGGAACACCGACCTCACGTCGCAGTTCGGCTTCTGGTCGGGGGCGTCGCTCGCCATCGGCCTGGCCGTCTGCCTGCTGCTGACCGGCCTGTTCCTCGCCAAGCGCATGAACGCCATGAAGCTCTTCACGCTGGGCGATTTCTTCCGCCTGCGCTACGGACGCCCCGTGGAGCTGCTGGCATCCGTGCTCATGATCGTGTCGTTCACGTTCCTGCTCGCGGGCAACCTCGTCGCGTGCGGCTTCCTGCTCGAGCGCTTCGCCAACATCCCCTACGCGTGGGGCGTGGTGCTCGCCGTCGTCCTCGTGCTCGCGTACACCGTCGCGGGCGGCCTGTTCTCGGATGCCTACACCGCGGCGATCCAGACCACGATCACCGTCGTGGCGGCGATCGTCCTGCTCGCGTGGGTCGCGTTCTCGTACGGCATCGTGATCCCCGAGGGCATGGGGCCGTTCGACCTCCAGCAGCTCACCGACCCGGCAGCCGGTGCCCCGATCAACTGGGCGACGCTCATCTCGCTGGCCATCGGCGACATCGTCGCGATCGACTTCATGCAGCGCATCTTCGGGGCGAAGAGCCCGTCCGTCGCGCAGCGCTCGTGCTTCATCGCTGCGGGGCTCACCGCCGCGATCGGTTCGGTCTTTGCGATCGTCGCCTTGAGCGTCTCGTCGACGCTCGGGATCTCGGTCGAGAACGGTCCGGTGTTGTACCAACTGCTCGGCGACTACGCGCCGCCGATCATCGCGATCCTGGTGCTCTCGGGCATCGTCGCCGCCTCGTTCTCGACGGCCTCCGGGGCGATGCTCGCCACCTCGGCGATCGCCGTCCGCAACGTCTTCACGGTCCGCCGCCACACCGGCAGCGGCCCCGACCCGCTGCTGCGCTGGACGCGTCTGGCCATGATCCCGTTCGTGATCGCCGGCGCGTTCCTCGCCATCCGCGTCAGCCAGACCGGCATCCTGCTCACCCTTGCCTTCGACCTGATGCTCGCGTGCCTCGCGGCGCCGTTCGTCATCGGAGTGTTCTAGAAGCGTCCGGGCGCCGTCGCCGCCCTCGGCGCGATGGTCGTCGGCTTCGTCGTGCGCATGACGCTGCTGGCCCTGACCCCGACGCTCTACGGCGTGCCCAACGACATCCTGTACGTCCCGAACGACCTCGTCGGTCCGGAGTTCGACGGCTGGGCGACGCTCGTGTCGGCGGTCATCGGGTTCGGCACCTACGTCGCCCTGGCCTTCGCGCTCCCCCGCCGCACGCCGGAGGTCGACCGCGAAGCCGCCGTGCTGGCCGACCTTGCGGCCGAGCGCGAGGCCTCGGAGCGCGAGGGTGTGGAGGTGCCGGCGTAACCCGACCTCGCGGGGTCGAGGGAAACGGATGCCGTCCGGCGTCGGTGCCCTCGGCCCCGCATCGCGCTTCTCCGCGAGGACTCCATTGCGGATCCATTTCAGCGGGTTTAGGATCCAATTGTGACTTTCGTGATGCGCCCCGCCGAGGTGGATTCCTCTGAGCTCGAGGCCAAGCCCCTCGCCCCGCCGAACGCCGAGCCGCTGGCCGGCGAGATCATCGTCCGCGGCAAGGTCCAGTTCGTGAACGACGACCGCACGATCATCTCCGGAATCTGGGAGAGCGACCCGGGCTCGTCGCGGTGGGAGTTCCTCACCCGCGGCGAGATCGTCCACATCCTCGCCGGACGCATGACCGTCCAGCGCGACGG
>NZ_CAKKMM010000007.1:0-37681 GCF_918698205.1 Microbacterium sp. Bi128
CCGGTACCCCATCCCCTGCTCGGTCAGCAGGTGCACCGGCGCCGAGGGCTCGGCCTCGAGCTTCTTGCGCAGCTGCGACATGTACAGCCGCAGATACCCCGAGTCGGCGACCTGCTCGCTCGCCCAGATCTCCTTCAGCAGCGTCTGGCGGGTGACGAGCGAACCGGGGTTGCGGGCCAAGAACTCCAGCATCCGCCACTCGGTCGGCGTGAGGTGCACGCGGGCACCGGCGCGTGTCACGGCCTTGGCGGCGAGGTCGACCTCGACGTCGCCGAACCGCACGACCGACTCGCCGCTCGACGGCACCGAACGCCGCGCGTGCACCCGCAGCCGCGCGAGCAGCTCGTCGATCTGGAACGGTTTGGTGACGTAATCGTCGGCCCCGGCGTCCAGCGCTTCGACTTTGTCGGCCGAGCCCGTGCGCCCGGACACCACGATGATCGGTGCGGTCGTCCAGCCGCGCAGCGCCTGGATCACCTGCACGCCGTCGAGGTGCGGCATCCCGAGGTCGAGCAGCACGATGTCGGGGTGCGCTTGCGCGGCGAGCGTGATCGCCGCGGCGCCGTCGGCGGCGGCCACGACGTCGTACCCGTGCGCGGCGAGGGTGATGCGCAGCGCCCGCACGAGCTGCGGGTCGTCGTCGGCGATGAGGACCTTCATCACGTCTCCGTCCGGGGGAGGGATGGCGGGTCTGCGTCAGCGCGGTCGGACGCGGCACCGCGCCCGCTCCGGTCGGCACCGCATGCCGCGTCCCCGGCGCCGCGCGGGGCCGGAGACACCTCGGCGACCGGCAGCGCCACGACCATCGTCAACCCGCCGCCCGGGGTCTCTTCGGGGGTGAGCGTGCCGCCCATGCCCTCGGCGAATCCGCGCGAGAGGGCGAGGCCCAGTCCGAGGCCGACGGTGTTGTCGGTGTCGCCGAGGCGTTGGAAAGGAGCGAACATGTCGCTCTGCCTCTCGGGGGCGACGCCGGGGCCGTGGTCGACGACGCGGATCTCGGCGACGCCGCCCAGTCGGCTCGTGGCCACGCGGGCGCGCCGCCCGGTGGGGGTGTACCGCACGGCGTTGCTCAGCACGTTCACGAGCACGCGCTGCAGCAGCACGGGGTCGGCGCGAAGAGCGGGAAGGTCGGGGTCGAGGGCGAGTTCGACTTCGTCGGGGCCGAGGCCCAGCTCGTCGAGGGTCGCGATCACGACGTCGGCCGCATCGACCGCCGTCAGCGACACGGCGAGCACTCCCGCCTGCACGCGGCTGACGTCCAGCAGGTCGGTGACGAGGACCGACAGGGTCGCGAGGCTCTCGTCGGCGGTCTCGATCAGCTCTCGGCGGTCGTCGTCGGAGAGGTGGTCTCCGGCCGCGCGCAGGCCGCCGAGTGCCGCGACCGCCGACGCGAGCGGCCGTCGCAGGTCGTGGCTCACCGCCGACAGTAGGGCGCTGCGCACCTGATCGGTCTCAGCGAGCACCCCGGCCTCGGCGGCGGTCTCGACCAGGTCGGTGCGCTCGAGAGCGGCGGCGAGCTGCGCGACGACGACGTCGAGGAGCCGCCGTTCGGCGGCATCCAGGTCTCTTCCGTGCAGCTCGAGGCGCGCGCGTCCGTCGCCCACGGGCAGCTCGACGCGACGGCCGTCGCGCACGGGTTCGCCGTCGGTGGCGAGCACGGACCCGTCGGATGCCACGAGCCGCACCCCCGACAGGCCGAACGCTTCACGGGCGCGGCTGACGAGCGCCGGCACCGCGCTCTCGCCCCGCAGGACGCTGCCCGACACCGTGGCGAGCAGCTCGGCTTCGGCGGCGGCACGGCGGGCGGCCCGCGCGCGGCGTGCGGCCTGGTCGACGACGAGGCTGACGAGGATCGCGATGATCACGTACAGCACGAGCGAGAGCGCGTGGTCGGGGTCGGCGATCGTGATCGTGTAGAGCGGCTCGATGAACAGGAAGTCGAGCGTCAGCCCCGACAGCACCGCCGCCGAGACCGCCGGCCAGATCCCGCCGATGAGGGCGACCACGACGACGAGCAGTTGGTACGCCAGCACGTCGGTGGTGATGGAGTCCTCGGTGCCGGTGGCGATGAGCAGCCACGACAGCAGGGGGCCGCCGGCCAGGGCCGTGACGAAACCGAGCACGCGGCGCTTGGCGCTCAGCGCCGGACCGGTGAGGCGCGGCAGGGTGAAGCGGCCGCCGGCGCGGGCGTGGTTGACGATGTGCACGTCGATGTCGCCGGAGAGACGGATGACGGTCGCGCCGATGCCGGGCCCGGTGAGGGCTGCTCCGAGCCGCCCGCGCCGGCTCACGCCGATCACGAGCTGCGAGGCGTTGACCGAGCGGGCGAAGTCGACCAGGGCGGCGGCGACGTCGTCGCCCACGACCTGGTGGTACGTGCCGCCGAGCGACTCGACGAGCGCGCGTTGGGCGGCGAGGGCGCCGGGTTCTTCGGCGCGCAGCCCGTCCTGCGTGGACACGTGCACCGCGAGCAGTTCGCCGCCCGCGGACCGTGCGGCGATCCGCGCGCCGCGGCGCAGCAGCGTCTCTCCTTCGGCGCCGCCGGTGAGGGCGACGACCACCCGCTCGCGGGCCTGCCACGACCCCTCGATACCCTGCTCGACGCGGTAGCGCTGCAGCGCGGAGTCGACTTCGTCGGCGAGCCACAGCAGCGCCAGCTCGCGCAGCGCGGTGAGGTTGCCGAGGCGGAAGTAGTTCGACAGGGCCGCGTCGATGCGCTCGGCCGGGTAGACGAAGCCGGATGCCAAACGGTCGCGCAGCGACTGCGGCGCGAGGTCGACGACCTCGATCTGGTCGGCGGCGCGCACGATGGCATCCGGGACCGTCTCGCGCTGCACGACCCCTGTGATCTTCTCGACGACGTCGCCGAGCGAGGCGATGTGCTGCACGTTGACGGTGGTAATGACGTCGATGCCGGCGTCCAGCAGCGCTTCGACGTCCTGCCACCGTTTCTCGTGCGTCGAACCGGGGGCGTTGGTGTGCGCGAGCTCGTCGACGAGCGCGAGATCCGGATGCCGCGAGAGCACGGCATCCAGGTCCATCTCGTCGAGGTCGACGCCCCGGTGGGCCACCGCGCGCCGGGGCACCTCTTCGAGCCCCTCGGCTTGCGCCGCGGTCGCCGCGCGGCCGTGGGTCTCGACGATCGCGATGACGACGTCGCGGCCCTCGGCGGCGAGCCGGCGCCCCTCTTCGAGCATCTCGTACGTCTTGCCGACGCCCGGTGCCGCGCCCAGCAGTACGCGGAGGTGCCCGCGCTTCACGCGGCGCTCCCGGGGTCCGGCGCGCGCCACCGCCGCCGCGCACGGGGCGCGACGGCGGGACGGAACGAACGCATGTCAGCGATTCTCGCGCGTCATCGGGCGTCCAGCGCGCGATTGAGCTCGAGCACGTTGACCCGGGGCTCCCCGAGGAACCCGAGATCCCGGCCCCGAGTGCTCTCGGCGACGAGGGCCTCGACGTCGGCGATCGGGATGCCGCGGGCCTTGGCGACGCGCGCGACCTGGCGCTCGGCGTTGTCGACGGAGATGTGGGGGTCCAGGCCCGAGCCCGAGGAGGTGACCGCGTCGGCCGGGATCGCCCCCGCACCGTTCAGCGTCTCGAACCCGGAACGGTTCTCCGAGATCGCGGCGATGAGGTCGGTGTTCTCGGGGCCGAGGTTCGATCCCGTCGAGGCGGCGGCGTCCCAGGAGGCCGCGGAGGGGCGCGATTGGAAGTACTGCGGCAGCGCTTGGCCGTCGGCATCCTGGAACGACTGCCCGATCAGCGTCGAGCCGACGAGCGCGCCGTCGGCCGAGCGGACGAGCGACCCGTTCGCCTGGGCGGGGAGGGCGAGCTGGCCGATCCCGGTGATCAGCAGCATGTAGCCGACGCCGAGGACGGCGGTGAAGACGAGCATCGCGCGGACGGCGACGCCGGCGGTACGCAGGGTGGTGCGCATGACGGGGCCTTTCAGAATCCCGGGAGCAGGCTCACGACGAGGTCGATGAGCTTGATGCCGATGAAGGGGACGAGGATGCCGCCGAGCCCGTACACGAGCAGGTTGCGGCTGAGGATGCGCGAGGCGCTCGCGGCGCGGTATTTCACGCCGCGCAGGGCGAGCGGGATGAGCACGATGATGACGATCGCGTTGAAGATGATGGCGCTGAGCACCGCCGAGGCCGGCGACGACAGCTGCATCACGTTCAGCACGGCGAGCCCGGGGAAGACGACCATGAACATCGCCGGGATGATCGCGAAGTACTTCGCGATGTCGTTGGCGAGCGAGAACGTCGTCAGGGCGCCGCGGGTTATGAGGAGCTGCTTGCCGATGCGCACGATGTCGATGAGCTTGGTCGGGTCGCTGTCGAGGTCGACCATGTTGCCGGCCTCCTTCGCGGCCGACGTGCCGGTGTTCATCGCGACGCCCACGTCGGCCTGCGCCAGCGCGGGGGCGTCGTTCGTGCCGTCGCCGGTCATCGCGACGAGGTTGCCGCCCTCCTGCTCGCGGCGGGTGAGCGCGAGCTTGTCTTCGGGCGTGGCCTCGGCGAGGTAGTCGTCGACGCCGGCCTCGGCGGCGATCGCCTTCGCGGTGAGCGGGTTGTCGCCCGTGATCATGACGGTGCGGATGCCCATGGCCCGCAGCTCGCCGAACCGCTCGCGCAGGCCGTCCTTGACGACGTCCTTGAGGTGGATGACGCCGAGCACGCGGCCGCGGCCGTGCGAAACTCCTGAAGAATCGGGGGCGACGGTCGCAACCACCAGCGGAGTTCCGCCGGACTCGGCGATCGCGTCCGCAATTCTCAGGAGTTCGGCACGGGTGGCGTCGGGCACCGCCGCCTCGAGGCCGTCCAACCAGGTCAGAACGGCCGATGCCGCTCCTTTTCGCACCATCTCGCCGCTGTGCAGGTCCACCCCCGACATGCGAGTCTGCGCCGTGAAGGGCACCGGCTCGGCGCCGCGGGGCATCTCGGCGACGACCCCTTGCGCGGCGGCGAGCTCGACGACCGAGACGCCCTCGGGGGTGGGGTCGGCCTGCGACGACAGCGAGGCGTACTCGGCGAGCTCGGGGGAGCCGACGCCCGGCAGCGGGACGAACGCCGACGCCCGGCGGTTGCCGTACGTGATGGTTCCGGTCTTGTCGAGGAGCAGCGTCGTGACGTCGCCCGCGGCCTCGACGGCGCGGCCCGACATCGCCAGGACGTTGCGCTGCACCAGGCGGTCCATGCCCGCGATGCCGATGGCGCTCAGGAGAGCACCGATCGTCGTGGGGATGAGGCAGACGAGGAGCGCCACGAGCACCGGGATCGACACCGGAGAGGCGGCGTACGACGCGATCGGGTTCAGCACCAGCACGACCACGACGAACACGATCGACAGGCTCGCCAGCAGGATGTTCAGCGCGATCTCGTTCGGCGTGCGCTGACGCGACGCGCCCTCGACGAGCGCGATCATGCGATCGACGAACGTCTCGCCCGGCTTCGAGGTGATCCGCACGACGATGCGGTCGCTCAGCACCCGCGTGCCGCCCGTGACGGCGCTGCGATCGCCGCCGGACTCGCGCACGACCGGCGCCGATTCGCCGGTGATCGCCGACTCGTCGACAGTGGCGATGCCCGCGACGATGTCGCCGTCGCCGGGGATCAGCTGCCCCGCCTCGACGAGCACGACGTCGCCGACCCGCAGTTCGCCCGACGGCACGTCCTCGACGGAGGCGGTGGATGCCAGGGCATCGGCCTTCGCGTCGTACGAGACGACGCGACGGGCCGTCGTGGTCGTGCGGGTCTTGCGCAGCGTCGCGGCCTGCGCCTTGCCGCGGCCCTCGGCGACCGCCTCGGCGACGTTCGCGAAGAACACCGTGAGCCACAGCCACACCGCGATGCCCCACGTGAAGCCGAACGGCAGCGACGCGTCGCCGCCGCCGAGGAACGGCTCGGTGAGCGCGATGAGGGTCGTGAGCGCCGCCCCCACCCACACGAGGAACATCACGGGGTTGCGCCACTGCGACGCGGGATGGAGCTTCTTCGCGGCGCCCGGTAGCGCGGCGACGATCTGCGCGGCGCTGAACGCGCGGCGCGGAGCGGCGGAGGTCGGGGCCTCGGCGGGGGCCGGGGCGTCGGTGAGCGTGGACATTATCGAGTGAGTCCTTCAGCGAGGGGTCCGAGGGTCAGGACCGGGAAGTAGGTGAGGGCGGTGACGATGACCGCCACGCCCGTGAGGAGGCCCGCGAACTGCGGACGGTGCGTCGGCAGGGTTCCGGCGGTGGCGGGAACGGCATCCTGGGCCGCGAGGGACCCTGCGAGAGCCAGCACGAACACGACCGGCAGGAACCGGCCGAGGAGCATCGCCACCGCCAGCGCCGTGTTGAACCACGGGGTGTTCGCGGTGAGCCCCGCGAACGCCGAACCGTTGTTGTTCGCCGCCGACGTGAAGGCGTAGAGCACTTCGCTCAGACCGTGGACGCCCGGGTTGAGGATCGAGGTGCCCTCGACGTCGCTCCGGATGCCGGGGATCGCGAAGCTCAGCGCGGTTCCGGCCAGCACGAGCGTCGGCGTGACGAGGATGTACAGGCTCGCGAGCTTGATCTCGCGCGGCCCGATCTTCTTGCCGAGGTACTCCGGCGTACGGCCGATGAGCAGGCCACCGACGAACACCGCGATCACGGCGAGGATCAACATCCCGTACAGGCCCGAGCCGACGCCGCCCGGGGCGACCTCGCCGAGCATCATGTTGATCATCGGCATCCCACCGCCCAGCGCCGTGAAGCTGTCGTGCATCGAGTTGACCGCGCCGGTGGAGGTCAGGGTGCTCGTCGACCCGAACAGCGTCGAGCCGAAGATGCCGAACCGCACCTCTTTGCCCTCCATCGCGCCGCCCGCCAACTGAGGAGCCGTTCCGGCGCCGGCGAGCTCGGCCCACGTGAGAAGGGCCGTGGATGCCGCGAAGATCGCGGCCATGACGCCCAGGATCGTGTAGCCCTGACGGTCGTCGCCGACGATGCGGCCGAACGCCCGGGGGAGCGAGAACGGGATGACGAGCATCAGGAAGATCTCGAACAGGTTGGTCCATGGCGCGGGGTTCTCGAACGGGTGCGCCGAGTTGACGTTGAAGAACCCGCCGCCGTTGGTGCCGAGGAGCTTGATCGCCTCCTGGGATGCCACCGGGCCGCCGGGGATCGACTGAGCCGCGCCCGCGAGGGTCGTGGCATCCGTGAACCCGTTCAGGTTCTGGATGACGCCGCCCGCGAGTAGCACGACGGCCGCGACGATCGAGAACGGCAGCAGCAGGCGGGTCGTGCCGCGCACGAGATCGACCCAGAAGTTGCCGATGACGCCGCTGCGGCGATACGCGAAACCGCGGACCAGGGCCACGGCGACGGCGATGCCGACCGCGGCCGAGACGAAGTTCTGCACCGTCAGAGCGGCGAACTGCACGGTGTAGCCGAGGGTCGACTCGCCCGCGTAGGACTGCCAGTTCGTGTTGGTGACGAACGACACCGCGGTGTTGAACGACAGCGCCTCGCCGGGGGCCTCGAGGCCCAGGGCGAAGGGCAGGAGCGGCTGCAGGCGCATGATCGCGTACACGAGCACGACACCCACCGCCGAGAACAGCAGCACCGACCGCAGGTAGGCCTGCCAGGTCTGCGAGCTGCGGGCGTCGACGCCGATGAGGCGGTACGTGACCCGCTCGACGGCGAGGTCGCGCTCGCCGGTGTAGATGCGGGCGATGTAGTCGCCGAGGGGGTGGTAGGCCAGACCCAGGGCGACGATGAGCGTGAGGCTGGTCAGCACGATGGACCAGATCGTTCCGGCATCCATGTCAGAACTTCTCGGGGCGGACGAGGGCGACCACGAGGTACACCACGGCGGCGACAGCGAGGACGGCGGCGACGATGCTCACGCGGAATCGCCCTCTCGGGTGGGCGCCTGCGCGTCACGGCGGGGCGCCGCTGTGGCGCCGTGGCCGGGGGTACGCGCGGAGGGAGCGCCGGGCTGCGGGCCCAGCTTCTCGACCCCCTGCGCGATGAGGGCGACCAGCGCGAAGAGCGCCAGGATCGCGACGAGGTAGACGACATCGAGCACGATGACTCCAGGTTCGGGAGCTTCCGCGCGACTGCTGTGGCGCGGGCGCCGCGGGGCGGCACGTGTGTCGATGCAACTCCCGTGCGCGGCGGCTCCCGGACGTCCTTACGGTTTCCCTACGGCTCACCGACGGACGCATACGGCGCGCTTACGGGTGCGGTATTCGCTCTTGCTGAGTACCGGTAGTCAGTGTTACTTTGTAGCGGTAGTCAACGTTGAGGAGTAGCGGATGGGCAGACAAGACACCGAGATGCTCAAGGGGGTGCTCGAGGGCGTCGTCCTCGCCGTGCTGGCGCGGCGGCCGGCGTACGGGTACGAGATCACCGCCGACCTCCGCGACCGGGGCTTCGCCGACCTCGCCGAGGGCACGGTCTACGCGATCCTCGTCCGCATCGAGCAGCGCGGTCTCGTCGATGTCGAGAAGGTGGCATCCGAGAAGGGGCCGCCGCGCAAGGTCTTCACGCTCAACGACACCGGGCGGGCGCAGCTCGCCGAATTCTGGACGACCTGGAGTCTGCTCGCCGACCGGCTCGAGCAGCTCCGCGAAGAAGGGAACTGACATGGCCTGGTACGAGAAGATCATCGGCGACCTGAGCGCCAAGAAGCAGTGGCGCGAGTATCGGCGCCGCCTCGACGCCCTCCCCGCGCCGTATCGGCAGGCGGGTCGAGCTCTCGAGCGGTACGTGCTCAACCTCGGGCCGACGAGCGACCCTGACGCCCTCATCCGCATGGTGACCGACCTCGCCGACCTGCTCGAGCAGGCCGCGGCGGCCGGCACGCCGCTGCGGGATCTGACCGGCGACGAGCCGGCGGCCTTCGCCGAGGAGTTCATGGCCAACTACGGCGACGGCAGCTGGATCGGACGCGAACGCGCGCGCCTTGCCCGCGCGATCGACGAGGCGGCCCGCTCCCAGGGCTGATCCGACCTTCGCACGCGTCCTCCGGAACCGGCTGGCCGGAGGCGATGGTCTCGTGCGCCCTCCGGCCGGCACCCCACGAGAGGAACAACCCATGTCCATCATCGATACCGGTCCCGCGATCCGCCTGCGGGGCCTCCGGAAGTCCTACGGCGACGTCGCCGTGCTCGACGGCGTCGATCTCGACGTCGAGCGCGGCACCATCGTCGCGCTCCTCGGCTCCAACGGCGCGGGGAAGACCACGGTCGTCCGCATCCTGTCGACGCTGCTCCGCGCCGACGCCGGGACGGCGGTCGTCGACGGAGCAGACGTCGCGACGCAGGCCGCGCGGGTGCGCGCCTCCATCAGCCTCACCGGACAGTTCGCCGCCGTCGACGAGGTCCTGACCGGTCGCGAGAACCTCACGCTCATCGCGCGTCTGCGGCATGTGCCCGACCCCACCGGCACGGCGGACGAGCTGCTCGCGCGGTTCTCGCTCACGGATGCCGCACGCCGAGCGGCATCCACGTATTCCGGCGGGATGCGCCGTCGCCTCGACATCGCCATGAGCCTCGTCGGCCGGCCCGCGGTGGTCTTCCTCGACGAGCCGACGACCGGACTCGACCCGCAGGCGCGTCTGGAGGTGTGGGATGCCGTGCGCAACCTCGCCGCATCCGGCACCACCGTGCTGCTCACGACGCAGTACCTCGACGAAGCCGAGAACCTCGCCGACCGCATCGCCATCCTGCACGGCGGACGCATCATCGCGGAGGGGACGCTGGCCGACCTGCGGGCATTGTTCCCCCCGACGACCGTCGAGTACGTCGAGAAGCAGCCCACCCTCGAGGAGATCTTCCTCGCCATCGTCGGCTCCGCCGGCTCGCTCGACGAGGGGGAGTCATGACCACGCACGCTCTGTCCGACACCGCGGTGCTCACCGGTCGCTCCCTGCGGCACATCCTCCGCAGCCCCGACACGATCGTGACCACGGCGATCATGCCGGTCGCGATCATGCTGCTGTTCGTCTTCGTCCTGGGCGGCGCCGTCGACACCGGCGGCACCGCGTACGTGGACTTCCTGCTCCCCGGCATCCTGCTGATCACCGTGGCGTCCGGCATCGCGTACACCGCGTATCGCGTGTTCCTCGACGTACGCGGAGGCATCGTCGATCGGCTCCGCTCCATGCCGGTTGCGCCGGCGAGCGTCCTGTGGGGACATGTCCTCACGTCGCTGCTGGCGAACGCGGTGTCTCTCGCGCTCGTGATCGGGGTGGCGTTGCTCGTGGGCTTCCGGTCGGGAGCCTCGGTCGGGGCCTGGCTGGCGGTCGTCGGCATCCTGATGGCGTACACGCTCGCCCTCACCTGGGTCGCGGTAGTGGCGGGGCTCGCGGCGAAGACCATCGACGGCGCCAGCGCCTTCAGCTACCCGCTGATCTTCCTGCCGTTCGTGAGCTCGGCCTTCGCACCCACCGACACCATGCCGGGACCGGTGCGCTGGTTCGCCGAGAACCAACCCGTGACCTCGCTCGTGGATGCCATTCGCGCGCTGCTCGCGCAGCAGCCCGTCGGCGCGAGCGTGTGGGTCGCGCTGGCGTGGTGCGCCGGCATCCTCGCCGTCGCGTGGATCGTCGCGGTCGCCCGGTTCCGACGGTCGGGACGCTGAGGCCGGGTTACGCGGGTGCGTCGCCGTCGGCGCGGCGGCGGCGCACTTGCTCCTCGAGGTCGGCGAGGTGCATCTCGCGCTCGAGGTCGGCGATCTGCTGCTCGGTCGTCCGTGCGTCGGAGGCGCGTGGGGCCGGAGCCGGCTCGGCATCCTTCTGCCACCGCCGCGGGTCGCCGAAGCTCATGGGCTCGCCCCGCTGCTCCCACTGGCGGCCGATCGTGAACCACAGGATCGAGCCGATCAGCGGCAGCAGCACGATGAAGAAGACCCACGCGAACTTCGGCAGGTGCTTCACCTGGTCGTCGCGCCGGGTGATGGCGTCGATGAGCGCGACCACCATGACGGCGAGGGTCAGCAGGGCGAGGAGCGGCATGGCATCCACCCTCTCCCACGCGTGGACGCATCTCAAGGCTCACGTGTTCGGCGGGAGGGGCGGATGCCGGGGCCCGGGGCTCAGGAGGCGACGCGGACGCGCGGCTCCTCGTCGGCGTCGGCGCGGCCCTGCGCGTCGCCGCGCGTCACGATCAGCAGCACGACCGCCCAGACGACGTAGGCGACGGTGCCGACGAGCGCCACGACGTTCGCCGGGTTCACCGATGCGTTCGTCCCGTCGTCGATGCCGCCCGAGGTGAGGATCGTCGTCGGGTCCGTGAGGGTGTGCAGGACGATCGGCCACACGAGCGAGCCGCCCACGCGCAGCGTCGCGTACATGCAGATGCCGAACGCGAACGTGTAGACGACGGTCGGACCGACGGTGGAGATGCCCTGCCCGGTGAACAGGTTCGAGAAGTGCAGCGAGGCGAAGATCGCCGACGACAGTGCCATGACCGCCCACTCGCGGTACCCGTGCCGGCGGAGCATCACGACGACCATTCCGCGCGTGAGGAACTCCTCGGAGAAGCCCACGAACACCCCCGCGACGAGCACGGCGATGACGACCGCGACGCCGTACCGGGCGTACTCGATGCCGAAGAAGTGGAACACGATCGGCACGAGCACGAAGATCGGGCCGAGCCAGAACCACCACTTGCGCGGCACCGGCTGGCGTCCGAACAGGGGGCGGGGGAGCCAGCCGAGCGTCGCGGCGATGATGAGGAGCAGGACGCTTCCGAACAGCGGTTGCAGCCCGATGGCGATGAAGGCCGAGATCGGCGTGGCGAAGATGTTGTCGGCATCCGCCAGCCCTCCCACGAGGGGGCGCAGCGCCAGGCCGGCGAGGTTGTACGACGCGATGTAGATCACGGCCATCAGGACCGCGCGCCACCAGCCGCCGCGGTTCCAGAACCGCTGCCACCCGTTCGTGCCCGTCACGTCGCGACGGCGGGAGTCGTCCCGCATCGACGTCCCACTCACGCGAAGAACCGGTTGGCGCGCTGGGTGTAGAGCAGCGAGATCCCGGCGACGGCGAGCAGGATCGTGATGATCGCGCCGACCAGGACGTTGGCGTCCCGGTGTGCGATGGCCTGCAGGATGGCGCTGAGGATGGTGAGTCCGAGGGATGCCGTGACGATCACGCGCGCGATCCGGTTGGCGCCGAAGAGCCCGAAGCTGACCAGCAGCGTGATCACGCCCACCACGATCGCGACCCACGTCGAGGGGATGGACACACCGGCCGGGGAGATCGCCCCGGTCAGGATGAGGATGGAGAGGCCGATCTGGAGGACGGCGGTGATCCAGGCGAGGACGGCGACGAGGGTCACGCCGCCGGGGCGGTCGTTGTAGGCCATCAGTCCGCGTCCTTTCCGAGCTCGGCCAAGAGGTCGTTCAGGCCGAGGCCGCCGATGGTCTGCGCCTCGAACTCGAGGGTGTTCCCCGTCGTGGTGTCGGTGAGCTCGATCACGCGGACGGTTCCGCTGTGGCGGCGCTCGACCTCGAGGTCGGCGCGGTCGATGTGGGCGACGGGGTGGAGGTTCTTCCACCCGCCCACGACGCCGGTGGACTGCCGGCCGAGGACGTAGAGCTTCGTCTCGGACAGGGCCAGAACGATCGAGGGGTAGCTCCCGTGCGACGCGCTGTGGGCGCGCTGGGCCAGCATTCCGCCCGCGACACCCCACGCCATCTGGTTGTTGCCCCCGGCGCTGACGCCGATGATCGAGCCCACGAGGCCGGACTTCGTCGACCCCCGCGGCATGACGACGGCGACGTCGATGATCTGGTCGTCGGGGATGACGGCCTGTGCGCCCTCGCGCGCGTGCTCTTCTCTGGACATGACTGGCCCCTTCCGTCCTTTTAGGACATCACTGAACAACAGCCTTCCAGGACATGCCTGAACAATGCAAGGGGGGTCATCTCACGGTCGGAGTGTGGGCGGAGCCCACTCTGCGACCTCGGCGAAGAGGGCGACCAGACGCTCGCGCTCCTGCTCGATGCCGTCCATCACCGCCCCGATCGCCCGCAGGCCCGCGGCGGTGGCCGCGAGCACCACGGCGCGTCCATCGCCGGGCACGGCGCCGCGCCGACGTTCGACGAACCCCTTCGCGCACAGCTGGTCGACGATGTACACCACGCCGGGTGGTGAGACCTCGAGGGGCTCGGCGAGATCGTTCGGCCGGATGCCACCTGCCCCGGCGATCATCACCAGAGCCGCACGCTGGCGGGCCGCGAGTCTGCCGCGGGTCGCGGCCGGAGGCATGTAGGCCACGAGCGCGGCTCCCGAGGCGCAGATGCGGAGGAGGAGCTCGAGGGGGTCGACCGACGGACCCGACGCCGGCGGCGCGGAAGCGCTCTGCAACCCCTGGCTGATCTCGCGGGCGATCCCGTCGCTTCGGTGGAGGAAGGTCGTCACCTCGGCGCGCAGCCGCTCGGTCTGTTCCTCGCCGCGATCGGTGAGGACCACCTCGACCGCGCGCTTGTCGGCATCCGAGGGTCTGGTGGAGACGAGGCCCTCCGTCTGCAGCCGGAGGACCAGCCGCGAGACGGCGCGCCGCCCGAGGCCGCTCACATCGGCGATCCGGCGCGTCGTCACGACGTGCTCGGATGCCACGACCACCCGCGCGAGGATCTCCTCGATCTCCGCCCACTGGGTGCCGAAGACGGCGTCGACGACGCGCGTCATGTCGTCGTTGAATCGGCCCAGCAGCTCAACTGCGCGGGCCCGGGCCGTGGCATCCATCGGGGTGGTCGCTCCTTTTCGACCCCTATCCAACCAGGGCTTCGTCGGAGCATCCCCACCGTGACGCCCGCGGCGGGACCGGACGCCGCGAGCGGGCGCCGGGGTCAGGCGCCGGAGTCGCCGGGTTTGCGTCCCCGGCGGGCCGGATCCTGCCCGGGGGTGTGCGCCGACACGTGGGCGACGGGCTGGCCGCCGCGCTGCTGGCCGGGGAGCGGTCGCGAGCGGCGGCCGTAGATGACCTCCGACGAGTCGAGCAGCCACGGCACGAGCGTGATCGAGACGCCGTGCACGAGCATGAGCTGCTGTGCGAGGCGCCGCGAGCGGCGGTTGTGCAGGATCGATTCCCACCAGTGCCCCACGATGAACTGCGGCAGGTACACCGTCACGATCGAAGAGCCGTGCTTCTCGCGGTAGCTCTTGATGAACGCCGTCACGGGGGAGGTGTACGTGCGGTAGGGCGACTCGATGATGACGAGCGGGATGGGCATGTCGTGCGCGGCCCACTCGCGCTGCACGCTCGCGGCATCCTCGTCGTTGATGGCGACGTGCACCGCGAGGGTCTTGTCGTGCTTGGCGGCCAGGGCGTAGTCGATCGCCTTCATGACCGGCTTCTGCAGCCGGTTGACGAGGATGATCGCCACGTCTCCCGACGAGCCGAAGTGCACCTCGTCCTCCATGCGGATCTCGTGCTCGACATCGCGGTAGTACCGGTTCACGCCGAGCATGAGCACCGCGAGGATCGGGATGGCGATGAACACCAGCCACGCGCCGTGCGTGAACTTCGTGACGGTCACGATGAGCAGCACGACGACGGTGAGGGTTGCGCCGACGGAGTTGATCCACAGTCCCAGCACCGCCGAGCGGTGCTCGTAGCGCGCGGACTCCTGTTTCGCCGCTTCGGGTGTCAGCAGTCGCAGGTCGCGCAGCGTTCGACGCCAGTGTCGGACCATGCCGATCTGTCCGAGCGAGAACGACACGAACACGCCGATGATGTAGAGCTGGATCAGCGTCGTGAGGTTGGCCTGGTAGACGATCAGCACGCCGATGGCGACGATGCCGAGGATGACCATGCCGTTGGAGTACACCAGGCGGTCGCCGCGGGTGTTGAGGGCCTTGGGTGCGTAGCCGTCGCGGGCGAGCACGGCGCCGAGCAGCGGGAAGCCGTTGAACGCGGTGTTGGCCGCGAGCAGCAGCACGCACGCGGTGGCGGCCTGGATGATGAAGAACGGGATGCTGCCCATGCCGAACGTGGCGGCGGCCACCTGTGCCATGAGGCTCGGCTGCGGCAACGTGCAGTCGAAGCCGATGAGGTGGCAGGGGTTCTCGGCGTAGTGCACCCCGGAGAGCAGGGCCAGGGCGGTGAGCCCGACGAACAGCACGATGGCGATGCCACCCATGAGGGTCAGCGTCGTCTGGGCGTTGCGGATCTTCGGCTTGCGGAAGGCGGGCACGCCGTTGGAGACGGCCTCGACGCCCGTCAGGGCCGAGCAGCCGCTCGAGAACGCCCGCAGCACGAGCAGGATGAGCGCGGCCTGCGTCAGCGACTCTGCCTGCACGGCGTACTGCGCGCTCGAGGCGACGGGCACGTCGCCGAACAGCGCGCGGCCGAGGCCCACGACGATCATGACGCCGACCGACCCGATGAACAGATACGTGGGGATCGCGAACACCGACGACGCCTCGCGGACACCGCGGAGGTTCACGATCACGATGAGGATGACGAAGCCGACCGCGATCTCGACGCGGAACGGGTTCAGTTCGGGCAGCGCCGAGATGATGTTGTCGACCCCGGATGCCACCGACACGGCGACCGTCAGGACGTAGTCGACCAGCAGGGCCGCCGCGACCACGACACCGGGCACCTCGCCGAGGTTCTTGCTGGCGACCTCGTAGTCGCCGCCCCCCGAGGGGTACGCCTTGATCAGCTGCCGGTAGCTCAGCACGACCACGATCAGCAGCACCACGACCGCCACCGCGACCCACGGGCTGAGCGTCAGCAGAGCCGTTCCGCCGATCAGCAGGATCATCAACAGCTCCTGTGGCGCGTAGGCCACGGAGGAGAGTGCGTCGGAGGCGAAGATGGGGAGGGCCATCTTCTTGGGGAGGAGCTGCTCGTCGAGTTTCTCCGACGTGAGCGGCTCCCCGATCAGGATGCGCTTGGCCATCGGCGTCTGTTCGCCGGGCTCGCGACTTTCGTCAGTCACGGCGCGCGACATTACGCTCCGCGGACGCCCGGCGCAATCCGACGCGCACGGGGTTCACCCCGTCGTCGCCAGACCGTGACCACAGCAGGGTCAGGATGCTGCGATCTCGGCCGCGTAGGCGGCCACGGCGTCCGCTCCCAGGTGGTCGTCCGCCGAGATCGCCACGACCGTGTCGCCGGTGACGATCACGAGCTGTCCGTACGCCCCGTGCAGGCGCCACGCCGGCCCCGGCCCGTCCCACGCGCCCTGGGCATACCGGCGGTACCCGTCGGTGTCGCCGCCGGTGTCGACCCACGCCGAGTGCACGGCATCCGCCCCCTCGGCGGGGATCACGCGACGCCCGTTCCAGACGCCGCGGTCGCGCAGGAGCGCGCCGAGCCTCGACATCTCCTCCGTCCGCAGCGACAGTCCCTCGCCGGCGAGGATGCGCCCGTGCGTGCAGCGTCGCCACTCGAGGCCTTCGAGCCCGAGAGGGGCGAACAAGCGCGGCTCGAGGAAGGCGGCGACATCGCCCACGCGATGCGCGAGAAGAGCCATCGCCGTGTATGTGCTCGCGTTGGAATACTGAAAGACGGGGCCCCGCGAGGGGCGGGAAAGGAACTCGGCGGCGACATCCGGCCAGTCGGTCATCATCGTCGCCGACCACGGGAAGTCGATGCCGCTCGTCATCGACAGCAGGCGGCGGAGGGTGGTGTGCGCACCCGCGGCCAGCTCGGGGGCGATCGCCCCGGCGGGCTCGTCGAGCCCGACCAGGCCTTCGGCGACGGCGAACCGCGCCGCCAGCGTGCAGACGGACTTGCTGACCGAGTGGATCTCCTCGCGCACGTCGGGAGTCCACCGGTACTCGGCGACCTCGTCGCCCGACCGCACGTGGAGACCGTGCGCGGTGAATGCGGTGGCGTCGATCCGAGCGACGAGGCGATCGCGGAGGTCGTCGGCGCGGATCATCGTCCCAGGCTAACGAGCCCGCCCGGCCGCGATCGGAGAGGGTCAGGATGCCACGATGCGTGGCGCGAACGTCGGCTAGGGAGTGCGGCGCGCGGCTTCGGCCGCGAGGCGTGTCGATGCCGTCGACATGTGCGTCGCCATGGCCGCCGCGGCGGCATTCTCGTCGCGACGTTCGACAGCGTGAAAGATCGTCTGGTGTTCCGCGATGGCGAGTCGCGCGGCCGCCTCGTCGTGTACCGCGCGATCGGCATACACCTGGAGCAGCGATCGAACGACGTGCAACAGGTCGACCAGCGTCCGGTTGTCGGCGGCTGTCGAGAGCGCCTGGTGGAACTCGGCGTCGGCTCGGGCAAAGTCCGCGAGCTGGCCGATCGACTCGCTCATGCGTTCGACCGCGACGGACAGCTCCGCGATGGCTTCGGGTGTGGCGCGTGCTGCCGCGAGCCGGGCGACGTAGATCTCGAGGCCGGAACGCAGTTCGAGCAGCTCCGCCGTGTTCTGGCGACCGATGAGCAGCCCCCACCGGAGCGTTTGGGGCAGAAGATCGCTCGCGGTGCCGCGCAGATAGGTGCCCGATCCGGGGCGCACGTCGACGATGCCCAGGATCTCGAGCGCGGCGAGAGCTTCTCGCACCGCGGAACGGCCGACGCCCAGCGTGCTGGCGAGATGACGCTCGGGCGGCAGGCGGGTGCCGGGTTCTATCGAGCCGCTGGTGAACAGATCCATCAGGCGGCGCGCGACCTCGGACACGGGAGTGCCGACGGGCAAGGTCCCCAACGCGGCGGTGATCTCCGCCGAGTGGTCGTCGGTGAAAGCGGGCACGACTCCACGATACGGCAGTCGACGACGCATTGGTCAACCGGTTCTTGCATTTGGTCAACCGGTTTGTCAGAATATCCGCGACGTCGCCTCGATCACCGTGGATGAGCAGGAGCAGCTGTGCACAAGACCCAGACCATTGCCGACGCGACCCGTCCCGCGTCGGTCGTCGCTGTGGCGCTCATGGGCGACCCCGGGGGAGACGCGCGATGACCCGCTTATGGAATGAGCCCGCGGACTTCGCGGACGAGATGATCGACGGGTTCGTCGCTGCGAACGGACGGTACGTCCGACGAGTACCGGGCGGCGTGGTGCGCAGCACCACGTCTCCGGCCGGTCAGGTCGCGGTCGTGGTGGGCGGCGGCTCGGGCCACTATCCCGCGTTCGGCGGACTGGTGGGTCCGGGGCTGGCCCACGGCGCGGCGATGGGCAACCTGTTCGCGTCGCCCTCGACGCAGCAGGTGTACGCGGTCGCCAGAGCGGCCGACAACGGCGGCGGCGTGTTCCTCAGCTACGGCAATTACGCCGGAGACGTCCTCAACTTCGATGCGGCCCAGGAACGACTTCGCGTCGAAGGGATCGCGTGCGAGACGGTCACGGTCACCGATGACATCGCCAGTGCGACCCCCGACGAAAAGCACAAGCGCCGCGGCATCGCCGGCGACCTCACGGTGTTCCGCATCGCCGCCGCGGCGGCCGCGGCGGGCGCCGACCTCACGGAGGTCGCCCGGCTGGCCCGCCACGCCAACGAGCGCACCCGCTCGTTCGGTGTCGCGTTCACCGGGTGCACGCTGCCGGGGGCCGAGCAGCCGCTGTTCACCGTCCCCGAGGGGCGGATGGCGATCGGGCTCGGCATCCACGGCGAGCCCGGCGTCGATGAGACCGACATCCCCACGGCCGACGAACTGGCCCAGTTGCTCGGCGAGAAGCTCCTCGCCGAGGTGCCCGACGGCGTCGACGTCGAAGGTGCACGGGTGGTGCCGATCCTCAACGGCCTCGGATCGCTCAAGTACGAGGAGCTGTTCGTCGTCTATCGACGAGTGGCGCAGCTGCTGACCGAAGCGGGCGTCGAGATCGTCGACCCGCACGTCGGCGAGTACTGCACGAGCTTCGACATGGCCGGCGCCTCGCTCACCCTGTTCTGGTTGGACGACGAGCTCGCCGACCTCTGGGAGACCCCCGTCGACACCCCCGCGTACCGGCGCGGCTCGGTGGCGCCGCAGCAGCGGGCCGATGCCGTGGCCCCGGCCGACGGAACCGGCGACGAGGTCATCGAGCCCGGCGACGAGGCATCCCATGCCACCGCCCGGACGGTCCTCGCCGCGCTGCGCACGCTCGTCGGAACCGTCGACACTCACGCGGACGAACTCGGCCGGATGGATGCGATCGCCGGTGACGGCGACCACGGCATCGGCATGCAGCGGGGCGCCCACGCCGCTCTCGCGGCCGCCACGGCCGCGGTCGACGCCGGAGCCGGCGCCCGCACGACGCTCGCGCGCGCCGCCGACGCGTGGTCCGACAAGGCCGGTGGCACGTCCGGCGCGCTGTGGGGCGTCATGCTGAACGCGGTCGCCGCCACGCTCGGCGACGAGGGGCGCCCTGGCGCGGGTGCGATCGCTGCCGGTGTGGCCGCCGCATCGCGCGGTGTGACGGAGTACGGCAAGGCCGAGGTCGGCGACAAGACCCTCGTCGACGCGCTCGTGCCCTTCAGCTCCACGCTCACCGGCGCGGTGGATACCGGCGCGGCTCTGGCCGACGCATGGTGGACCGCCGCCGCGGCCGCGACCCGCGCCGCCGTCGCGACCGCGGATCTGTTCCCGCGCAGGGGCCGCGCCCGCACGCACGGCCAGAACAGTGTGGGGACCCCCGACCCGGGGGCGATCTCGCTCGCACTCATCGTGACCGCCATCGGAGAGACCCTCGCCGCCGAGACGCTCGCGGCCGAGAACCAGAAGGAGAACGCACATGGCTGAGCCCCTGCGCATCGTGATCGGCGCCGACGACGCCGGTTTCGCCTACAAGGAGATTCTCAAGAAGGATCTCGAGAACCACGCCGGTGTGGTCGAACTCATCGACGTCGGCGTCGACGCCGACGGCCACACCCCGTATCCGAAGGTCGCCATCGAGGCGGCCCAGCGGATCGCCGCCGGCACCGCCGATCGCGCGCTGCTGATCTGCGGCACGGGACTCGGCGTCGCGATCGCCGCCAACAAGGTGCCCGGCATCCGCGCCGTGACCGCCCACGACTCGTACTCGGTCGAGCGTGGCGTGCTGTCCAACAATGCGCAGGTCCTCACCATGGGCCAGCGCGTCGTCGGAATCGAGCTCGCCCGCCGCTTGGTGGACGAGTGGCTGACGTACCGCTTCGACAGCTCCTCGGCGTCGATGGACAAGGTCGCCGTCATCGACGAGTTCGAGACCACGGGTTCCTGCTGATGTCGCAGGTCACGGTCGGGGTGAGCCTGAAGACGTACTTCGGGCACGAGCGGGCGCGCGCCTGGTTCGCCGACGTCGTCCAGCGCGCGGCCGTGCACCCCGCCGTGGCCGCGGGCGACGTGCGGTTCTTCGTCATCCCCACCTACCTGCAGATCCCCGCCGCCCTCGACGCCTTCGACGGGACTCCGGTGCTCGTCGGCGCGCAGGACGTCTCGGAGTTCGAGGCCGGCGCCTATACCGGGGAGGTGACCGCCTCCGAGCTGGCCGAGATCGGCGTCGCGGTCGCCGAGATCGGGCACGCCGAACGGCGTCGCCTGTTCGACGAGACCGACACCGTGGCCGCGGCCAAGGCCTCCGTAGCCCTCACCCAGGGCATCACGCCGGTGCTGTGCATCGGCGAGGTCGAGCGTCTCGACAGTGCCGTCGCCGCGCTCGCCACGGTGAAGCAACTCGCCGCGAACCTCTCCGGCGTGCCCGCGGGGCCCGTGATCGTCGCATACGAACCCGTCTGGGCCATCGGGGCCGCCGAGCCCGCCCCCGACGACCACATCGCCACCGTCACCCGCGCCCTTCGCGCCGCGCTCGCCGCCGACCCCGCCCGCACGGGCAGCGTCGTCATCTACGGCGGTTCCGCAGGCCCCGGCCTGCTCACGCGGCTCGGCGACAGCGTCGACGGACTGTTCCTCGGCCGCTTCGCGCACGAACCGTCGGCGCTCGCCGCGGTGCTGGACGAGGCCTCCGCCCTCGCCTCCTCTCGAATCGACGTCGACGCATGATCGGTCTCGGCACCTACGCCTTCTTCTGGCAGCACTCGGATCAGGTGCCCGAGCCGCTGTCGCTCGTCGGCGCATTCGAGGCGACCGCGGAGATGGGCGTCGAGCTGTTCCAGATCTGCGACTATGCCCCGCTGGAGTCGATGGACGACGCAGCGCTGGCGGATGCCGCGGCCTCCGCGCGCGACCTCGGTCTCACGATCGAGCTCGGCACGAGGGGCGTCGACCGCGACCGGCTCGCGCGGACCCTCGACCTCGCCGGAGTCTTCGACGCCCGCCTGGTGCGCAGCATGCTGTACTCGCCCGAGAGTCGTCCGACGCGTGCTCAGGCCGAACAGTGGCTGCGCGCGGCGCTGCCGGCCTACGAGGCGTCGGGAGTGGACCTCGCGCTCGAGACGTACGAGCAGGTCTCGACCGCCGATCTCGTCGGGCTCGTCGCACGCATCGACAGTGAGCGTCTGGGCATCTGCCTCGACCCCGCCAACGTCGTCGCGCGGCTGGAGCTGCCGCGCGACTGCGTCGAGCAGGCCGCAGCGCACGTCACGAGCATCCACGTCAAGGACTTCGCTTTCACGCGTCAGCCCGGCTGGGTCGGCTTCACCTACGGCGGCGCGCCGATGGGAGACGGCCTGCACGACTACCCCCATCTGCTCGAGACCGTGAAACCCCGCGAGAACGGGATCAACGAGATCGTCGAGCACTGGCTCTCCTGGCAGGGAGATGCCGAGACCACCGTCCGCACCGAGCGGGAATGGACCCGCCGAACCGTCGAATACCTGAGGAGCGCGTCATGACCACCACCGCGGAGAACACCAGCACCGTCACGTACAAGGTCGCCGTCGTCGGCGCCGGCGGGAAGATGGGGATGCGCGTGTCCGACAACCTCGCCGAGACCGACCACACGGTCTGGTACGTGGAGAACTCGCCCGCCGGTCGGCAGCGCACGCTCGACGCGGGTCGTGAGCTGACGGACGCTGCCGTGGCCGTCGCGGACGCCGACATCGTGGTCCTCGCGGTGCCCGACCTGGCCCTCGGCCCGGTCACCGCCGAGCTGGTGCCGCAGCTGAAGCCGGGCGCGATCGTGCTGACGCTCGACCCGGCGGCCGCGTACGCGGGTCTCCTCGCCACGCGTGCGGACGTCGTTCAGGCCGTCGCACACCCCTGCCATCCGTCGGTGTTCCTCGAGCGCACCTCCCCGGAGGAATGGGCCGACACGTTCGGTGGTATCGCCGCCCCGCAGGACGCCATCGCGGCCGTCGAGAGCGACGACCCGGCCCACAGGGAGACCGTCGAGGCCATTGTCCGTGCGATCTACGCTCCCGTCATCGACGTGCACTTCGTGACCGTCAAGCAGCTCGCCCAGCTCGAGCCGACGCTCGTCGAGACCGTCGCCTGCATGATCGGCGCCCTCCTCAACGAGGCCCTCGACGAGGCGATCACCACCATGGGCGTTCCCGAGGCCGCTGCCCGCAGCATCCTGTACGGCCACACCCAGGTGGCCCTCGCCAACGGTCTGCGTGGGGACAACCCGTTCTCGGACGCGTGCCTCATCGCGATGGACTACGGCCGCGAGTCCATCATCAAGGAGGACTGGAAGAAGATCTTCCGCGACGACGAGCTCGACAAGAATCTCGCCCGCATGCTCCACCTCGACCACATCGAGCGCTGAGCGGCCCGCGCGGCGGAAGGGAGAAGCAATGGGACAGCTGGAAGGCAAGACCGCGCTCATCACCGGCGGCGCACTGGGCATCGGCCTCGCGGTCGCCCAGCGCTTCGCGCGTGAGGGCGCGCGTGTCATCCTCGCCGACCGCAACGGCGAAGGAGCTGCCGCGGCGGCCGGCGAGATCGGCGAGAGCGCCCGGGCCGTCACGATGGACATCGCGGACGAAGAAGCGGTCGTGGCGGCCTTCGCCGAGGTCGAGGCGGCCGGCTGGGCGCCGGACGTCGTCGTGGCCAACGCCGGCGTGCAGCTGTTCGGGCAGGACGCGCCGGCGGCCGACCTCGACCTGGACGTCTGGCGCCGCACGATCGACATCAACCTGACGGGCGCGTTCCTGACGGTCAAGCACGCGGTGCGATCGATGCTCTCGCGCGGCGGCGGGTCGATCATCCTGACCGGCAGCCCGACCGCGGTCAACGGCGAGGGCAAAGACTTCACCGCCTACAGCGCGTCCAAGGCCGGCATGCACGGCCTGGCTCGCACGGTCGCGGCCGCGTACGCGGATCGCGGCATCCGGGTCAACACCGTCCAGCCCGCGTACACCGAGACGCCGCTCGTGGCGGCGATCAGCGAGGACCCCGAGTCGCGCGCCGCGATCGTCAGCCGCATCCCGATCGGTCGCGCGGGGACGCCGGACGACGTCGCGGGCATCATGGTGTATCTCGCCAGCGACGACGGCGCGTTCGCCACGGGCGCGACGTTCCAGGTCGACGGCGGGATGACTTCGCTCTGATCTCGCTCGCTTCGCTCGTTCGCCGCGATCCGCCGGCTCCCGCCGCGGATCTCGACCGACGAGCGACCTGAGGAGGAGGACCATGGGCAGCGTGTGGAACAGTGGGCCGGTGCACGAGTGGCGGAGCGGCGCCTGGTCGCTGGAGCTGCGTGACGACGAGTTCGCCGACATCGCCTACGACGGCGGCATCGTGCTGCGCTCGGTGTGCGCCGTCGTGCGCGACCGCAACTGGGACACCGCGGGTCTCGTCGTCGATCGCGTCGACGCGTCGGACATCGCACTGACGCTGCACGTGCATTCGGAGGGCCTCGGCGCTGACATGCGCGGGATCGTTCGCGCCGAGGTGCGCGGCCCGGGACGACTGCGGGTGCTCACCGATCTCGAGTCGGCCTCCGAGTTCGCGACGAACCGCACTGGCCTGGTCCTGCTGCACCCGCCCGCACTCGCGGGCGCCGAGCTGCACGTGCGTCACGCCGACGGCGCGGTCACGCACTCGCGATTCCCCGCCGACATCAGCCCGCACCAGCCCGCGTTCGATATCGCGGGGCTCTCGTGGGCGCACAGCGGGCTCGATGTCGACCTCCGCCTCGCCGGTGACGTCTTCGAGATGGAAGACCAGCGCAACTGGACGGATGCCTCGTACAAGACCTACAGCCGTCCGTTGGCGCTGCCCTTCCCGTACACACTCGATGCCGGTGAGCGCGTCGTCCAGACCATCGATATCGCGGTGACGGGAACGGCATCCGGCGCACCCGCGCACCCCGTCGCCCGCATCCGGCTCGAAGAAGGCCCGCCCCTTCCCGCGATCGGCGTCGCGGCATCCACGGCACCCGACCCGGCGCCCCCTGTCGGCGCCGTCTCGCGCGACAGCTCCTGGCCGGCGTCAGTGCTCGTCGAGCTCGACCTCGCCACCCGGAACTGGCGGGCAGCGCTTGCTCGGGCCGCGGCATCCGGCGCGCCGCTCGATGTGCGATTCGTGCTCGACGAGGCCGACCCGTCGAGGATCGGCGAGGCCGTTCACTCCCTGCGGGGGCTCTCCGTGGCGCGGGTCACGGCCTTCTGGCCGACCGGGCCGGCGCAGCACCTGTCCGACTCCGGGGCCATCGCCCTCCTCCGGCGCGCGCTCGACGAGGCTGGCCTGGATGCCGCGGTCGTCGGCGGGGCGCGCTCGCACTTCACCGAGCTCAACCGCGAGCACCATCGCCTCCCCGGTGGCCTCGACGGTGTGGTGTTCAGCACGACGCCGTTGTTCCACAGCCTGAGCGGCGCCCAGCTCATCGAGGCGATCCCGATGCAGCGTCTCGTCGCGACCCAGGGCGTCAGGATCGCCGCCGGGCTCCCGGTGCACATCGGCCCGATCTCGCTGCGTCCGCATTTCAACAACGTCGCGACGACCCCGCCTCCGACGCCACCGCAGGACGACCTCGGCGAGGGCTACGGGCCGGCGCTGATCGACTCCGTCGACCCGCGTCAGTCGGCGCCGGAGCTCGCCGCCTGGACCGTGGCGAGCGCCGCTGCTCTCGCCGTGCCCGGGGTGTCGACACTGACGTACTTCGAGGAGTGGGGGCTGCGCGGGGTGATCGCCACCGACGGCAGCGCCCTCCCGGTGCTGGATGCGGTGACGGTCCTGGCCGCGCTCTCGGGCCGGCCGGGCCTGCGGGGGCAGTCTCCCGACGGCCTGGTGTGGGCTCTCGGCGGCCGCACCGACGACGGGGACACTCTCGTCGTGGCCAACCTCGACGGTCGTCGGCGCGCGGTCGAGGTCGAAGTGGAAGGTCGACGCACGTACCGCGTCGACGTGTCCTCCGCCGGCTTCGTCCGTCTCTAGGCCCGTCGCGGGCGCTGTGCGCGGGCACTGGCCTCCTCGACGGTGACGTCGTCAGCCGCCGGGGCGCTGAGACGGAAGCCGCGCGACCTCGGGGCGACACCGGGACTGACAGAGAAGGGCGCCCGCAGAGGGCGCCCTTCTCTGGCGATCAGCCCTTGACCGCTCCGGCCAGTGCGCCCTGGACGAAGTAGCGCTGGAACAGCAAGTAGACGATGAGCACCGGGATCGCCGACATGAAGATGAAGGCGTTCATGGGGCCGTAGTCCGTTCCGTGCTGCGTGGAGAAGCTCTGCACCGCGAGTGGGATCGTCCAGTTCGACTGGCTGCGCAGCAGCGTGGTGGCCATGGCGTATTCGTTCCACGTCGCCACGAAGTCGAGGACGAACAATGCCGCGAGGGCGGGCTTGGCCAGCGGAAGGATGATCTGCCAGAAGATCCGGAAGGTGGAGGCCCCGTCGATGCGGGCCGACTCCTCGAGCTCCTCCGGGATGCCACGGAAGAAGCCGTACAGCACGAAGATCTGGTACGGGATGCCGAACGCGAGGTAGGGGAGGATCAGCCCGTACAGGGAGTCCAACAGTCCCAGGTCGAGCATCGTGCCGAACAGCGGTCCGAGTCCGATCTGGACGGGCACCATCGAGCCGATCGCGATGATCATCAGCACGATCCGGCCACCGCGGAAGCGGATCCGAGCCAGCGCGTAGGCTGCCGCCGCGGCGATGGCCAGGCCGAGGGGGACCTTGATGATCGCGACGATGAGGCTGTTGGTCGCGGTCGTCCAGAAGTCGCCGGTGTCGATCGCGGCGGGATAGTTGCCCCATTCCCACGAGGTCGGCAGGGACCACATCGCGGTGTTGTTGAGGTCGGGTTTGCTCTTCACCGACGTCGTGAACATCAGATAGAGCGGGAGGAACCACAGCAGCGCCGTGATCGCGAGGGCGACCCACAGGCCAATGCCGACGTAATCGCGGCGACCGCGGCGACGCTGTGCCTTCTCATCGAAGAGCTCCGGCGCGAGGACGGGGGTGGCGACGGCACTGCTCATCGGTCTTCTCCCTTCATGGACCAGGCCATATAGGGAATGACCAGGGCGAGTGTGACGATGAGCAGCACGGTGGCGACGGCGCCCCCCATGCCGAACTGGTGGTTGGTGAACGACTGCGTGTACGACCACAGCGCGAGGACCTGGGTGGATTGCGCCGGGCCACCGCCGGTCATGCCGACGACGAGGTCGAAGACCTTCAGCGAGTTGATGATGGTGAGGATGACGACCACGACGGTGGTGGGGCGCAGCGCGGGGACCGTCACCGCACGGAACCGCTGCCAGGCGTTGGCGCCGTCGAGCTTGGCGGCCTCGACGAGCTCGACCGGCACGGTCTGCAGACCGGCGAGGAACAGCACCATGCTGAAGCCGACGGCCTGCCAGATGTTGGCGATGAAGATCGAGGCGAGGGCGAATTGCGGGTCGCCGAGCCAGGACTGCGTCCATTCCCCCAGTCCGACGGACGTGAGCGCCTGGTTGACGAATCCGAGGGTGGGGTTGTAAATCCACCGCCACATCGCGGCGACCGTGATGGAGGCGAACACCGCGGGGATGTAGAACACGGCGCGCATCAGGTTGCGGCCGATCATCTTGCGGTTCAGGCCCAGGGCGAGCAGGAGCGCGATGCCGGTGGGGATGACGAGCGACGCGATGACCCAGAGCACGGAGTTGCGGAACGCGGTCCAGAACACGGCGTCCTGGGTGAACAGGGTGATGTAGTTGTCGATCCCGACGAAGCTGGGCTGTTCGGTGCGGAACCCGGACCATTCGAAGAACGACAGCCGGACGGCGTCGAGCATCGGATAGAGCAGGAACCAGCCGTAGAGCACGACGGCGGGGATGAGGTACGGCAGCGCGAGTGTGAACCGATGGTGCTTCGGTGTCGTGCGCTTCTTCTGCCGCCCCTGGGTCACGAGGGTGACGGTGGCCATGAGAGTTCCTCTTCGGTGAGTCGGGCCGGGGTGGAGGCGGAGTGCTTCCGGGGTGGTCGGGGGAGGCGGTGGGTGTCCGCCTCCCCCGACCGGGTGTGGCTCTTACTGCGCGTCGCGGAACTTCTGGAACTCGGCTCCGGCGTCGGCCGGGGCGATGTCGCCCGTGAGGACGGAGTTCTGGATGCGCCAGTACTCGGTGGTCTCGGCGGTGGTGAAGTTCTGGTCATTGTTGGTGTAGACGCCCTGAGCCTGGTTGAACAGGTCGGCCCAGATCGCGTTGAGCGGATTGGTGTCGTTGACCGGGACGTCCTTGTTCACCGACAGTGCGGCCCACGCGTCATCGACGATCGCCTGGCCCTCTTCGGAGGTGCCGAAGTCCAGGAACGTGGCGGCGAGGTCGGCCTTCTTCGACGCGGCGTTGACGTAGAACGCCTCACCGAAGCCGTAGAGACGGTCGGTGCCGGTGGGGAACATGAGGATGCCGATGTTCTCGGGAGCGAGCCCGTTGTCGACGACCTGCGAGTTGTACCAGGTGCCCTCCAGCGACATCGCGGCCTGGCCCGAGAAGAACAGCTGTGCGGCGTCGTCGTTGTTGATACCGAGGTAGCCGTCGTTGAAGTAGTTGTCGCCCCACGTCTTCAGCTCGGTGAACGCGGCGGTGACGCACTTCTCGGCAGCCCAGTCGCCGTCGGCGGTGTTGAGCTTGTCGGCGACGTCGGCGCCGCACTCCGTCTCGATGAGGGAATCCAGCAGTCGCATCACGTCCCAGTTGACGGTGCCGCCGAATTCGATCGGCGTGATCCCGGCAGCCTTCAACTTCTCGGCGGCGTCGACCAGTCCCTCGTACGTGGTGGGGGCCTCGGTGATGCCTGCCTGCTCGAAGAGGGTCTTGTTGTAGTAGATGCCCTCACCTTGCTGGCTCCAGGGCACTCCGTGGAAGCCGTCGTACTGGGTGATGCCGGCCATCGAGGCAGGAGTGAAGCGGTCTTTCCAGCCGTACTGCTCGTAGTAGTCGGTCAGGTCCAGGCTCATGCCGACATTGACGAGCTCGCCGCCGAGACCCGAGCCTTCCCAGTACCAATAGATGTCCGGGCCGGCATTGGTGCCCGCGGCTTGCCGCATCGCGTTCTTGTGTTCGTCGACAGAGCGCTGCTCGAGCGTGACGGTCACGTCGGGGTTCTGCGTCTCGAACTCGTCGATCAGCGCGGTGATCGCCTCGCCCTGGCTGTCTTCCTGAGTGGGCATCCAAATGACCAGCTCGTTCTCGCTGCTGCCGCCGGCGCCGCCGGAGCAGCCGGCGAGAACGACGAGAGCGGTGGCGGCCAGGGCGACAGTGCCCAGCTTCGTGGTGGAGTGCATCGTTGCTTCCTTCGTGGTGCGGATTGTCGGATTCGGGGTCGTCAGTGGTCGGGGTCTGCGAGGGTCTGCCAGTCGGAGAACTCGCGCAGCTTGAGGTAGAAGTCTTCGAACATCAGCCGGGTGTCCACCCACGTGTAGACGCGCATCGGTCGGGCGTCGGGCCGGTCGACATAGTGCCCGTCGTCGCCGATCTGCGGGGTGGGGCGGGTGAGGTGGCGGCTGGAGGACGCGTCGGCTTCGAACAGCGATTGCAGGACCGTCAGGAGCACCAGCGGCGAATCGCCCAGGGCGTACGTCTCGGCAGGGCCGCGTCCTTCGAGCTCCGTGCGCCGCATGACCTCGGCGGTCTCGTTGTAGAGGTACTCACCCACCGGCCCCGTCGCCGCGACACGGATGCGAAGCTCGGCATCCGAGACCAGGCACTGCCGGTAGACGTCCCGGGCGACCTGCCAGATCGTGAGGGGGGAGTCGTTGAACACGACCTGCCCGGCGGCGACGTCGATGAGCAGGTTGTACTCGATGGGCATCGCGTTCGGCGGCGGCACGGCGAGACCTTCGTGCTCGCCGCCGCCGATCCAGATGACGGTCATCTTCTCGGCGATGCGCGGCTCCATCAGGTACGCCGACGCCAGGTCCGTGAGTCCACCGCCTGCCACGAAGAACAACGGACGATCGTCGTCGCGCATCGCTTCGGCGATGATCGCCTCGGCGGCCGCGGACGGCTGCGGTGAGGTGCGGTCGGTCAGGGGGAGGTCCGAACCCTGGACGATGACGTCGGTGGAGTCCAGGCCCAGGCGGGCGAACACATCATGCACGACGCGGACGGCGTTGGCCGCGGTGTCGGGGCCCGGGTCGAAGGGGTCCCCCTCGCGAAGGTGCGATCCGACCACCAGCGGGATCTCGACGGTCGTCGAGAGGAGGTGGTGGACCAGCTGGTAGAGGTCGTCGGGGTCGCCGGAGAAGTCGTTGTCGATGATCACGCGCGCTCGGGCCACACCCCGCGGAGCGATCTTCTGCCACGGGGCGTTGCCGAGCGACCAGCTCTTCGTGGCGTACCGGGGCGGCGGTGTGGTGGTGGGGACCTGCGTCATCGTTGACCTTCTCGAAATCGTGCGATCGGTTCGTGGAACCGGTTGACCAATTAGGCAATCGTTAACTTATGAAACCTGAAATCGATTGCCTATACACTGGTAGTGCTCGTTACCTGATCGTTATCAAGCGGAGGAGCACGTGATGGGTCGGTCCGCTTCGCTTTCCGCCCGGCCGAGCATGGCCGACGTCGCGCGCGTCGCGAACGTCTCCGCCCCCACCGTGTCGAGGTACTTCACCGGAAGCGGTTACGTGAGCGCGGAGACGCGAGAACGCATCGCCGCCGCGGTCGACGCGCTCGGGTACCGCGTCAACCAGGCCGGCCGAAACCTCCGGCTGCAGCGGACGAACTCCGTCGGCGTCCTCGCGCTGGGGGCACTCAACTACGGAAGCGCCGGGGTCCTGACCGGACTCAGCCTCGCTGCGCGCGCGGCCGACTACACCCTGAACATCATCGAGCTCGACCTGGATTACGACGCAATCGGCTGGGAGAAGGAGGCGGCACGCGCCCTCGACCACTTCCTGTCGATGCCCGTCGACGGAATCGTCCTGTCCACGCCGGTTCGCGGCGCGGAAGCGCTCATCGACACCATCAGTCGGAACACCCCCGTCATCACCGTCTCCGAGTTGCCGCACTCACGGGATGCCTCCGCGAGCACGCAATCCCACACCGCCGGGTACGAAGCGACCCGTCACCTCATCGCGCTCGGGCATGAACGGATCGTGCATCTCGCCGGGCCTTCCACCCGAAACGAAGCCGCCGAACGAGAGCGCGGCTACCGGGACGCGATGCGCGAGGTCAACCTGGCCCCCGACGTCGTCGACGTCGCCGTGGACTGGTCCTCCGCCTCAGGATTCAGGGCGGGACAGCTCGTCGACCCCGCCACCTTCACCGGCGTCTTCGCCGCGAACGACGAGATCGCACTCGGTTTCCTGAGCGCCATGGAGAAGCGGGGACTCCGAGCCCCCCACGACTACTCCATCGTCGGTGTCGACGACATGCCCACCGCCGCCTACTTCTCTCCGCCCCTGACCACCATGCGCCTCGACTTCCGCACGCTCGGCGACCACACCTTCCGAATGCTCCACCACGAGATCCTCACCGGGGAACGGCCGCGACACCTCGTCGTGGAACCCCAGCTCGTTCGAAGGGAATCGACGGCGCTCCGCGAGCGATCGTGATCCGCGCGCGCTCGGCGCGCTGCGGTCGTCGACGTTCCGCCGTTCCGGAGACCGCGGGCCTTCCCCGAGCGGCATCGCGTCGGGTCGAAGCCGTGCCGCGGCGGCCGTCGACGTTCCCTAGGCTCGCGGAGTGAACAACATCCTCGGGTCGGGCATGCTCGCGGTCGCCCTCGGTGGAATCGTCGCGTTTCTCGCTTTCATCCCCTTCGTCGCGGTCAGCTATCGCCGTCGCGGCGGACTGACCACCGGCCGCACCCTGCTGTGGGCGAGTGCGGCGGTGTACTTCTGGGCCATCTGGACCTACACGCTCGTCCCGGTGCCCGAGTCCGACGACTACCGGTGCGCCGGCCGGAACCTGCGACCGTTCGAGTTCGTCGACGAGATCCGCGCGGCCGTCGCGGTCTCGGGCCGTTACCTCACCGATCCTGTCGTGCTGCAGGTCGCGCTGAACGTGCTGCTGTTCGTGCCCCTGGGGTTCTTCCTGCGGGTGCTCGGGGGCCGCGGCATCCTGATCGCGGGCCTCGTGGGCCTGGGCATCTCGGGGATCATCGAGACGACGCAGCTCACCGGCGTATGGGGCATCTTCCCGTGCGCGTACCGCGTCTTCGACGTCGATGACCTCATCATCAACACCTTCGGCGCCCTCCTCGGATCGCTCCTCGCCTTCGCGGTGCCCAAGAAGCACCGTGGCGCGCAGAAGACCCCGGATGCCGAGATCCCCCGCCCCGTCACGCGCGGGCGTCGCCTGCTCGGCATCCTGTGCGATGTCGTCGGGGTCGGGCTCGTCGGCTCGGGCGTGGCGGTGGCGGTGCAGGCGGTGCTGCTGCTGGTCGTGGGCGACCCCGGCCGTACCGGCGACATCGCCTCGGTCACAGGCAACACCGTGGCCGCGCTCGTGTGGCTGGTCGTGATCCTCGGCACGGGTCGCTCGATCGGCGACCTCGCGACCCGCGTCCGGTACACCGACGGCGTGCTGCCGCGCTGGCTGGCGCGGCCGCTGCGATTCCTCACCGGGGCCGCGGCCTACACCGTGCTCGCGGCCCTCCCCGCGCCGTGGTCGCTGTCGGCGTTCCTGCTCGCCGTCGCGACGGTGGTGATGCTCTTCGTCTGGCGCGACGGTCGGGGCCTCACCGGCTGGATCGGCCGCCGACGACTCGTCGACGACCGCGAGGGCGTGGTGAGCCCGACGGTGGATGCCGCGTCGGGCCCCCTACGCTGATCGGCATGGGGGAGCCTCTTTCTCCGGACGATGCGCGCATCCTCGCGCTCGAATCCGACGCGGTCCGCGGGCACGCGCTCAAACTGCTGATCCTCGAGCCCGGCACGGCGCTCGACCTGGATGCCGTGCGCGCGAACGTCCTCGCCCGTCTCGCCGCCTTCCCGCGTGCGCGGCAGCGGGTCGTCGACGGCCCCGACGGGCCATCGTGGCAGGACGCGGACGACCTCGACCCGCGCGCCCACGTGCGGAAGTTCCCGGCCGCGGATCCCGTCGAGCTGCGTTCCGTCGTCGGCCGGCTGATGTCGGAACCGCTCGACCGGGCCCGACCGCTGTGGACGATCGACCTCATCGGCCCTCTGGCCGATGGCCGTGAGGCCCTCGCGGTCCGCCTGCACCACGCGATGGCCGACGGCATCACGGCGGTCCGCTTCCTCGACACGGTGGTCTTCGAGCCGCACGATGCTCCGACGCACGAGGTCGGCATCCGTGATCCCGATGCCCGTCCGACCCGCTGGAGGGAGTGGGAACGGATGCCGCTCACCCTCGCCCGCGAGCTGGGTCACCCGGGTTCTCCGTCGCCGTTCGACCGTCCGCTCACGGCGCGGCGGGCGCTGGCGTTCGCGGACGTGCCGCTGCGCGAGGCCCGCGAGGTGGGGGCGTCGCGGCCGGATCACGCGACCGTGAACGACGTGCTGCTGGCCGTCGTCGGCGGAGCGGTGCGCCGCGTGCTCGAGCGGCGCGGGCACGTGCCGCGCCTCAACGCCCAGGTGCCGGTGAGCCTGCACGAGGCGGGGGAGGACGCCGCGACCGTCGGCAACCGCGACTCGTTCATCGACGTCGACCTCTGCCTGCACGAGACCGATGATCTGCGCCGCCTCGACCTGCTCAGCGCCCAGACCCGGGAGCGCAAGCACGGCCGCGACGCCCGCTCGCTCAACGAGCTGTTCCACGCGCTGGCGGCCGCGGGCCCGGTCGGGTCCGCCCTGCGCGGCCTCGCCGACAGCCCTCGGGCCTTCGCGCTGTCGGTGTCGAACGTGCCGGGGCCGCGGGTTCCCGTCGCCGTCGGGCGACGCCGCGTCGCCCACGTCTACACCTCTTCGGAACCGGCCCCGCACCACGCCTTGCGGATCGCCGCGATCTCGAACGACCGGTGGCTGGGGGTCGGGTTCTGCGTCGACCCCACCGCGGTGCCCGACGTCGAAGCGTTCGCCGACGCGGCCCACGACGCGTGGGAGGCGCTGCGCGGGGCTGCCGGCTGACGTCGCACTCACACCAGGGGGCGAGAGCGCCGGCGGACCTTACAGGCTCCCCGCCGGCACCGCGAACGTGTCGCACGCGTTCACGCCGCCCGCGCGCCCGGCCTCGAACCAGCGCTGACGCTGGTCGCTCGAGCCGTGCGTCCAGCTCTCGGGGTTGACGACCCCGCCCGATTCGGCCTGGATGTGGTCGTCGCCGACGGATGCCGCGGCACCCAGCGCGTCCGTGATCTGCTGCGTCGTAGGCGGCTCGAGGTAGGGGGTGCCTGCCTCGTCGAGCTGGTCGCCGGCGTCCGCCACCCACGCGCCCGCGAAGCAGTCGGCCTGCAACTCGGTGCGGACGCCGTTGCTCGCCGGTCCCGTGCCGTTGTTCGGGTGCTGCTCCATGACGCCGATGAGGTTCTGCACGTGATGGCCGTACTCGTGCGCGAGCACGTACAGCTGCGCGAGCGGACCCGCGGTGGTGTCGAACTGTTCGCGCAGGAGCGCGAAGAACGTCGGGTCGACGTACACTGTCTCCTCCGGCGGGCAGTAGAACGGTCCGGTGGCGTTCGAGGCCGTGCCGCATCGCGTCGACGTGGAGCCGTCCACGATGATCAGTTGCGGCTCGCGGTACCCCTCGAGGGTCTTCTGCCAGAACTGGTCGATGTTGAGCGATGCGGCCGCGAGGCGGCAGTCGTCGTTGCGGTTGGCATCCTGACCCGTCTCGCAGCTCGCGATGCGCTCGCCGCCGCCGGCGGGGTTCTGCTGGCAGGGCTCCTGCGCACGCCGACCCTCACCGCCGGCGACGACTACCTGCTGCCCTCGATCGCCGCGGTGGTCCTGGGCGGCACCGCGCTGACCGGCGGGCGCGGCAGCGTCGTGGGCACCGCCCTCGGTGCGCTCTTCCTGGCCCAGCTCACCCAGCTCGTCCAGACGTTCACGCAGGCCACCGCCGTGCAGAACATCGTCCAGGCGCTGATCATCGGCGTCGGCATCGTCGCCCAACTGCAACTGGGCGGCACCACCTCCCGCATCCGGAATCTCATGCGACGGCGCCCCGGAGCCTGACCGCGGCTCACCCCACCACCGCGACCCGCCCGGGTCGACGGGCGATCCGTCGCGCCCCCACACGTTCCTGCACACCCGATCACCCACTCGAAGAGGAGTACCCCCATGATCACCACAGCACCCGCACGGCGAGCAGGTCTCGCCGTCATCGCCCTCGGCGCGCTCGTGCTCGCCGGCTGTTCGTCCACCAACAGCGCCGGCGGCGGCACGGAGGGCGCGAACAACCTCACCGCCGACATCGCCGCCGGCAGCGTCGGGACGATGGACCAGTTCGCCAGCATCGCCGACATCTGCCCCGCCGACGGAGAGAAGGTGTCGGTGGGCGTCGTCGACGGCTACGGCACCAACACGTGGTCCAAGACCGTGCTCGCCGAGATCGAGAGCGAGGCGGCCAAGTGCGACGCCATCTCGGGCGTCGAGTTCATCGCGGGCCGCGGCGACCTCGAGGCGACCACGTCGGGCATCACGAGCCTGGCCGCCAAGGGCACCGACATCATCCTCGTCATCCCCGATGCCGGTCCCGGTGAGGCGCACCTCCCCGCCATCCGTCAGGCCACCCAGGCCGGGTCGATCGTGGTCAACTTCGCCTCCGACCCGCAGGGCACCGCCGGCACCGACTACCTCGACTACACCGACCAGATCCCGACGTTCGTCGGCAAGTCCAAGGCCCAGTGGATCGTCGATCAGCTCGGCAGCGCGGGCGGAAACGTCGTCTTCTTCGGCGGCCCCTCGGGCGCCCTGGTCTCGACGCAGGAGTTCGCCGGCGCCAAAGAGGTCTTCGACGCCAACCCGCAGATCACCCTCGTGAACACCGAGCCGATCTGGACGAACTGGGACCCCGCTCAGGCCCAGCAGGCGATGGCCGGCGTGCTCTCGCAGGGCCAGCCCATCAACGCGATCATCGCCGACTACGGCGCATCGGCCTCGGGTGTCATCCGTGCGTACGAGGCCGCGGGCCAGCCGCTGCCGATCCTCACCTCGACGGACGACAACTCCCTCAGCTGCGGCTTCGCCGACCTCAAGGCCAAGAACCCGGGCTACGAGCTCGCCACGGTCTCGTCGCGCACCTGGATCGGCCGCGTCGCCCTGCGCAAGGCTCTCGCCGCGAAGTTCGGTGGGAAGGATGCCGAGCCCTCGCTGTACGAACTCGCACTGTTCGAGGACTCCACCGGCACCACTCCCGGCGCCGTGACCCCGGACAAGGCGTGCCTGTCCTCGGCGCCCTCCGACGCGACGCCGTCGACGCTGCTGACCGCTGACGAGATCACGAAGCTCTTCGGCTGATGAACGAGACCCCCACGACCGTGGCATCCGCACTCACTCTCTCGGGCATCACCAAGACCTACCCCGGTGTCACCGCGCTGGACGCGGTCTCGGTCGACATCGCCGCCGGTCGCGTGCACGCCGTGCTCGGCGAGAACGGCGCCGGAAAGTCCACCCTCGTGGGGATCGCGGCGGGGTCGGTGGTACCGGATTCCGGCATCATCGGCCTCGCCGGCCGCGAGTTCGACCGCATCCGGCCCGCCGAGGCGCGCGAGGCCGGACTCGCCATCGTGTACCAGATCCCCGCGCTGGCGCCTTCTCTGAGCGTGGTGGATGCCGTGCTCCTCCTGCTCCCGGCGAGCAAGCGCCCCTCGCGCCGGACCGCCGCCGCGTGGGTCACGGCCCACTTCCAGCGGCTGTCGCTGAAGATCGACCCGCACGCGCTGGTGTCTTCGCTGTCGTTGCGAGAGGCGCACCTGGTCGAGATCGCCGCCGCCCTGGCATCCGATCCCCGTGTGCTCGTGCTGGACGAGCCGACCGAGGCCCTCGGTCCCGAGGAGACCGCGTGGCTGTTCGCGCAGGTCCGGGGTCTGCTCGAGAAGGGCGTCGCGATCGTCTACATCACCCACCGCATCCCCGAGGTGATGGAGATCGGCAACGATCTCACCGTGCTCCGCGACGGCCGCGTCGTCGGCCGCGGGCTCGTCGCCGACTTCACCGCCGACGAGGTGGTCGAGCTCATCGTCGGCCGGTCGCTGGAGACGACCTTCCCCGACAAGCCCGCTGCTCCCGCCGCGTCCGTGGCGCCGGCGCTGGAGGTGCTGGAGCTCAGCGGCCCCGGCTACGACAACGTCTCGTTCTCGGTCTTCCCCGGGCAGATCATCGGCTTGGCCGGTGTCGAGGGCAACGGCCAGCGCCGGGTCCTCCGGGGTATCGCCGGCGGCGGTTCGACCGGGGGCCGTGTGCTCGTCGGCGGGCGCGAGATCTCGACCCGCTCGCGCCGGTCGGCGGCGGCCGCCGGCGTGGTGTTCCTCCCCGGGGACCGCATCGGCGAAGCGATGTTCGGCAAGATGTCGATCCGCGAGAACGCCGTCGCCGGAGCCCTGCGCGCCGCGATGCCGGGCGGGGTCGTCCGCCGCAGCCGCGAGTACGAGCTGACCCGCGAGGGCGTGGCCGGCCTCGCGGTCAAGACGCCCCACTTCGAAGTCCCGGTCTCCTCCCTCTCGGGCGGCAATCAGCAGAAGGTGCTGCTCGCCCGCGGACGACTGGGCAACCCCAAGGTGCTGCTGGTCGAGGACCCCACGCAGGGTGTGGACGCCGGTGCCCGCGTGGACATCTACGCGTTCCTGCGCGAACTCGCGGCGTCGGGCGTCGCCGTCGTCGTGCTGTCGACGGATGCCGTCGAGCTCGAGGGCCTGTGCGACCGGGTCGTGGTGTTCTCGCGCGGTCGCGTGCAGACCACTCTGATCGGTGACGACGTCGACGAGCGCGCGATCACGGGGGCGGCGGTGCTGTCGTCCGAGACCGCGTCCGTCGAGGTCGCCGTGACCGCACGTCGTCCGCGTTCGCGCAGCATCCTCGCGGGAGAGACGCAAGCGGTGGTCCTGCTGGGGCTCGCTGTCGCGCTCTCGGTGGTCACGTCGTTCGTGTCGTCGGCGTTCCTCAGTCCGCTGAGCATCAGTCAGCTGCTGGCGGCCGCGAGCGTGCTGATCCTCGTCGGTCTCGCGCAGCTGGTCGTGGTCATGACGGGCGGCATCGACCTGAGCATCGGGTCGGTGGTCGCGCTGTCGGCGGTGATCCTGTCGTTCTTCGCGCAACAGGGGATCGGGTTCTTCCTCATCGGCGTCGTCCTCGCCCTCGCCGCGGGAGCCGCGGTCGGGTGGGTCAACGGTCTGCTGGTGACGCGCCTCTCGCTGCCCCCGGTCATCGCCACACTCGTGAGCTCGATCGCCGTCCTCGGCCTCGCGCAGGTGCTCCGGCCCAGCCCCGGGGGAGCCGCCCGCGCGGACGTGCTCACGACCCTCGGCCTCGCGGTGGCCGGTGTGCCGATGATCCTGGCGTTGGCCGTCGCGATCGCGGTGGTCATGTGGTTCGTGATCCA